>CALCNZ010000287.1 GCA_937897625.1 uncultured Flavobacteriales bacterium | reverse complement strand
TGTGCTCTTCCGATCTATCAATACTTATCCAGGTAAATTGAAATTAATTCTATGTGGTTTCCATGAAACCACACTCATGGTTCAAAGCGCTTTCAAACGTATTTACCCAGATAAGAATTATGTGTTGAAGTATACAACGGTTAACGGAGTAAACGGATTTTAAGCATGGAAAATACAGTTCAAATTACAGTTGTCGATAGAGAAGACAAAGAGCACGTTCTAGACGCTCCAACCGATATGGGTATGAATATGATGGAACTTTGTAAGTCCTATGAATTGCCTGTTGAAGGAACCTGTGGCGGAATGGCCATGTGCGCAAGTTGCCACATGTATATTCTTTCAGATCATGATCTTGGTGAGAGAAACGACGATGAAGAGGCTATGTTGGATCAAGCGTTCTTCGTAAAAGGAAATAGCAGACTGGGTTGTCAGTTGCACATTGCAGCGAATTTCGACGGGTTGAAAGTAAAATTGGCGGAAGTAGGAGGGTAGGTTTAGCGCGTGAGCTGTTCAACGGCTAACACATAAGAATCGAAACCAAACCCAGAGATTGTCCCCAAACAGTGTTTAGCAAGGAGCGATGTATGTCGCTCCATTTCTCTAGCAAGAATATTGCTTAAGTGAACTTCAATGGCCTTGGGTTTAACAGCAGCAAGCGCATCGGCTATAGCCACGCTGGAGTGTGTATATCCGCCAGCGTTCAAGACAATTGCATCATAATTTTCGGAAGCCTGAATCGCATCAATGAGCACACCTTCATGATTCGATTGCAGGTGTGAAAAGGATACGTTTGGAAATTTTTCAGAAAGCACGTGTAAGAGCGATTCTAAATTTTCTGAACCATAAATAGTTGGTTCACGCGTTCCGAGCAAATTCAAATTAGGTCCGTTGAGAATGAGTATGCGCATTACTTATGAATAGTGGTATCTAACGACCATTGGTCTTCAGTAATACTAATATCGTTTTTGAAAAAGTACGTTCCAGTTTTTGAAATTACCTTTTGGTAAATATCGACTTTAGCGCCAATTTTCACAGTTCGTTCAATAACCTTTTGGCTTGGTCGACTGGTTTCGTATGATTTCTCTGTTACGCCTTCAGCAAGGGTTTCTGTTCCTGGTTTCGGATTTAACAACGCCGGGTCTTTAGGACCGGTAGGGTATTCAGGACGAATTTTCGAGTTGTCGTTCTTCGTTTTTTCAGCCATTTCCTTGTCGTCTAAAATCTTTGTCTCAAGCACGTGCGCATTTTCATTTACTTCCATGCGCTGCTTTTCCAAAAGGTTAGGACTTTTGTCGTCAATTTCTTCCTGAGTGGTTTTGTTTCGCTCAATCTCTTTTGTATGTGTGATTATTCCAGATTGTCCTGCTGTTTTAATTTGATTGTCCACCTCGGCGAAGTGCTCTTTCTCTTCTTGAAGATCAGCTATTTCTGCAGTAAGATCTTCGTTTCCTTTTACAACCAATTCAGAATTCACATCTTTTTCTTCTTCAATGCGCGTGCTGTTTTTATTTCGTCCGCGCTTTGAACGGTCCGTGTATTCAGCAGTTTGACTGTTTCGCTCTTCGTATGTGGAATTAATTTCGCGCTCGTTCTTTTTACGCTCTCTGTCGTTTTTAGAAAATTCTATAATCTCTGCTTTTCCTTCATCGTTGAATTCTGAAGCTCGCTCAATTTCTCTTCTTTGGCGACGTGTGTAGTTTTGTTTGCTGGTATCAATGTCCGTCTTTACTGAATCAATGGCCGATTCATTGGCTGTTAAATATGGCTCTGCTGAGCGAGAGATTTCAATAAGTTGGTTTTCCTTAATTTCAATTTCCGCTTTGGCATCTAAAATAATTTCGGCGTGCTGCTCTTTAAATGCGGCTTGGGCAGTGCTGTCTTGTGATTTCGCTTGAACAACATCCAGCATCTTTCTTTTCTCTGCTTTCTTCTGTGCATCGCGATAAAAATCGTCGACAGCTTTTTCAGCGTCGGCGTCGACATCACTTTTTCTGTTGCGCATGCTTTCACGTTTTTTGGCTTCTTCTTCTTCCAAACGTTTTGCTTCGGCATCTTCATTTTCTTTAATTCGGGCCAATCGGTTTTCCTCGGCTTCTTTTTCTTTCTGCCTTCTGATTTCTTCGAACTCTTGCTCTTGCTTTATTCTTTTCTCTCTCCAATCCACATAGATCGGAAGAGC
>CALCNZ010000286.1 GCA_937897625.1 uncultured Flavobacteriales bacterium | reverse complement strand
ACTGTAACACTATTATAGATGAAGGAGCCGTTTCAGGTTGTTTCGATCCAAACGCGAACAACTACAATGCAGCGGTTACATGTCCGAATAATGCGACATGTACATACAGCAATTTTACTGCAGGAAACATTGTAGTAACGCGCGTGGGAGATGGTTCTACAGCTTTAAGTGCTGCAGCAGCTCCTTTCTTTATTGAAGAATACAACAACTCAACTATTGTGGGAACCATTGCATTACCAACTTCCGGTTCGAACAGATTGGTTATGTCGGGTAGTTCAACATCAGAAGGATTTATCTCTCGCACTTCTAACTTTTCGAAATTGGTTATTCCGGGTTATGATGCAGCCTCGGGGTTAGCAACTCTTTCGTCTGCGGCTAACATTAACCGTGCAGTTGGAACCTTCGGAAACAGCTATGGATCTTATTCACGCATTACATCAACCTTAACTTCCGGAAGTAACTTCAGAAGTGCAACAGCAGACGGTAACAACTATTGGGGAGCAAATTCTTCAGGTGGAATTAGCTACTTGGGAACAGGCACTTCGGGAAATGTGTACAGTACAATTGGCAACACCCGTGTGGTGAGTGTTCAAAACGGAAGCTTGTATTTTTCTACAGGTTCAACAACGCTTGGTGTTCACAAAATTGGTTCAGGGTTGCCTACAGCTTCAGGACAAACAGCCGCTCTGGTTATTCCAACCGGAACGGGAAGTAGCCCTTATGCCTTCCAATTCAACTCGGCTGAAACAGTTTGTTATGTAGCAGACGATAGAACAACCGGAGTTGGTGGAATTCAAAAATGGACAAAGTCTGGAGGTGTTTGGTCGCTAGCATACACGATGAGCGTAGGCGCATCAGCAGGTGCAAGAGGTGTGGTTGTAGATTTTTATGCAGGAGCTAATCCGAGATTGTATGTGGTTACCACAACTTCAACTTCAACGCAAGTATTGTACTTCGACGATAACGGATCAACGACTCCAACCTTAAATGTAATTTCAACATTACTCAGCACAACCAACAAGGCTTTCCGCTCGGTTGCATTTGCTCCGTGTACAGCTTATACGTGGTATGCAGATACCGATGCCGATGGTTTTGGAAATGCTTCTTCAACGTTAAGCTATTGCACACAGCCGTTTGGCTACGTGGCGAATAACACCGATTGCAACGATGCCGTTGCATCTATTCATCCGAGTGCAACAGAACTTTGTAACAGCATTGACGATAACTGTTCTGGCTCAGCAGACGAAGGATTAACATTCGTGAACTATTATGCAGACGCAGACGCAGACGGATACGGTGCAGGATCAGCAACCAATGCTTGTTCGAGTCCAGGAGCCGGATATGCAACAGCAAACGGAGATTGCAACGATGCAGTTGCGGCTATTCATCCGGGTGCTACAGAAGTATGTAACAGCATCGATGATGATTGCGATACGCAAATCGACGAAGGTGTTCAAAACAGTTATTATGTTGACACCGATGGAGACGGCTATGGAGCAGGTACTGCGACTTTTGCGTGCACAGCACCAACAGGATTCGTTACAACGAACACCGATTGCAACAACAACAACGCAGCTATTAATCCAGCAGCAATTGAAATTTGCAACAGCATTGACGACAACTGTTCAGGTTCAACTGACGAAGGATTAACATTCGTGAACTATTATGCAGATGCAGACGCAGACGGATACGGTGCGGGTGCAGCAACAAGCGCATGTGCAAATCCAGGTGCTGGGTACGCAACTTCGTACACCGATTGCAACGATGCAGTAGCAGCGATTCATCCGGGTGCAATTGAAATTTGCAACGGAATTGACGACAACTGTTCTGGTGCTGCAGACGAAGGCATTGCAGTAAATACTTATTACAACGATGCAGACGGAGATGGCTACGGTGCAGGATCAGCCACTACAACGTGTGCAGTTCTTTCAGCACCTTACGTGTCGAACAACACAGATTGTGACGATACGAACATGGCCATTAATATAGCCGCAACGGAATCGTGCTCAAATTCAATTGACGACAACTGTAACGGAACTATTAATGAAAACTGCGGATCTGAAAATGGTGCTGGTGAAAGCCCTGCAACTGCAGTAAGTGTTTGGACAACTTACTATCCAACATGTTCTGCACAAACGCATACGCTTGCTGGATTTAATTCTTCCGCTTTCTCGCAATCGATCTGTCTTACTGGAGAAGACAAATGGCATTCATTTGTTGCAACGTCAGAGGCAGTTAGCATTGTAGTTGGATCAACGGCAAACGACATTTTAATTGAACTACAATCGAACACAGGCGCTTTACTTGCAACTGAAAATGCTGTTGCTGGTTTAGGCGGAGAGGTATTGAACTTCTCTGGTTTAACAGCGGGACAGGTTTATAAGATTGGTGTTAGAAACTACAACAGCGCATTGGGCATTGGCTCTTACACGATTTGTGTGAAAATGTTGAAGCGTGGTGGTTGTGATACTGGAACAAGTGCAACGTGGTCGAATATTTTGAATCTATGTAAAGTGTTCAAAGCAACATGGGCAGGTTCTGGTGTTCAATACAGATACACGTTTGTTGGAACAAGTGGAATTGCTTTAGGTAACACTTACGTGAGAACACAATCTTCAGATTACTTAACCTTGTCTTCAGTGACTCCAACAATGCCTATGGGCTGCACGTACAACGCAAGTGTAACCACTATTTATAGTTTAACAGATGCAGCGGGTGGAGTTGAATTGATTGAAGTTCCTGCCTTAGCGCCTTGTCCAATTACTATGGAGCAAGAAGCGGCTACCTCGCTTCGTTCAACGGATCGTTGTGCTGCCGGACCAAGATTCCGCGGAGCAATTGTAGCATCGTTGCCATGGGTTTGTGGAGTAACAAACTGGAAGTGGGAATTCACTGAAGTAGATGCAGGCGGAAATGCAATTGGAATTCCAATCGTGTACTTGCGCGGAGCAGCAAGTAATTACTGCAACTTGTCATTGGTGGTTGCGCTTCAATACGGAAAGACTTATGCAGTGCGCACCGCACCTGTGTTCTCATACGGAACAGGTGCATACGGACCTGTTCAAACCATGTGTATTGTAGGTTCAGCTGGAATGGTATTGGAGCAAGGAAGTGAAGTGAATGGAAATGTTACGCGCGATATGCTTGTAACGAACGAAGCAAACATGAGCGTGTATCCAAACCCAACACATGGAACAGACGTGAACATTAACCTTTCTGGAGTAACTTCAGACAACGTTCAAATTCGCATCGTAGACGCAATGGGTAAGCAAGTATGGAACAACCGTTACGCAGTGAACGGTGTGTTAAATACAAACATCACATTCGAGCGTCCACTAGCAAACGGATTGTACTTTGTTGAAGCCATCTTCAACGGTGAAGTTCAAACGCAACGTTTGATGGTTCAGAAGTAAACGATATTTCTTTCATTGAAAAAGCCCTTCCAATTTGGAAGGGCTTTTTTTATTTTCTAGGTTGAAGGTGCAATTACTTAATAATCCACTTCCAACATTTCTTGTGTAACAGAGGAATACAAATCCCCATTAACGGAACAAGAATTAAAGTAAATATCAATGTCTTTACCAATTGTGGAAAGTCTTTGATTAGCGGGAATACCAGGGCGAACATGAGGTTAATAACCGGATAAACGAATAACCAACTGATTAAAAGTAGTTTCAATTTTTTGGAGAAGGAGCGGAGTTTTCAGACATTATTTTTTTATTTGTAAGTAAAACTAAGGAGAACTTCTGCAAGTTTAATTTTTCGAAATGAAAGATTTACAACTGCTTTCTTCTTCGTGTTTCAAGCGTAACAATCCAGTAGAATATTCCACTTAAAATAGCTGCGAAAAAACACCACGTACTGGGCAATGAATGCTTGAAGAAGATGAATGCTAAAATCAAGGCAATGAAATTTGCAGTGGCAAGTAGTTTCGCTCCTTTCATGGAAGAAATGTAAAGCGGTACAACGGTTACAACGACATAGGCCAATTGTTGAATCGTTTGAATTTTCAATTCGAAAAGTGTTGAAGTTGCCGTGTAATCGATGTGAAAATCATTCACCCACGGTTGCGGATTTCCTGTCGCCAAGGTGTAAACAGAATGAAGTCCAGATGCGCTTCCCAAAAGAAACAAATAGAAATTTAGTTTCTTCTTCACTCCGGGTTTTTCAATGTGGTATATGGAAAAAGGCATGAGTATGGGCCACAGGACCCAAGCGAAAAACAAGAAACTCGTGGTAGCTGCAGATTGAATAAAGTGAAAATTAGAATTGTTGAAACTCAGCCACACGAAGCCTTCCGCGAATTGTTGCAATGCAAAAAGAAAAGGAATGGCTCCAAAAAATTTCAAATCGGAATCTTTGCTCTTTTTAAAAGTGGCAACGCCAATGGATCCAATAACAATCGATGCGGAAAAACTAGCGGTCGCAGAGAAGCACATAATTCAATATTTTTTTCAATGTACTTCGAAAAGAAGGAAGATGCTTTTTCTTTTTGCTTTTGTTAGTTTTGCTGAATGATTAAAATTGAAACGCACATCAATTCTTCCATTGAAAAAGTTTGGGAGATGTTTACCACTCCAGAGCACGTTATGAATTGGAATTTCGCTGGCGACGATTGGCATTGTCCGGCTGCACGATTAGATTTAGTTGTAGGTGGAAGTTTTACATTCACCATGGCGGCAAGAGATGCTTCGTTTCAATTCGATTTTGGTGGAACCTACACGGAAGTCATTGCACACAATCGAATTAACGTTTTGTTGGGCGATGGTCGTTTGTGGAATACCACGTTTGAAGAAGTGGAAGGAGGAGTGAAGGTTACGGAGGAATTCGATCCTGAAAATCAAAATCCGGAAGACATGCAACGCATGGGATGGCAGATGATCTTGGATCGTTTTAAGAATTATGTAGAATCGAAAAACTAAAAATATGGCAACGAAATTTTCAACGTGTTTGTGGTCGGAAGATGCGAAAGGTATGGCAGCGTATTACAAGAATGTCTTTGCCGATTTTCAATTGATTTCTGAAAATCCCATGGCCAGTGTTTTCGAAATGGCGGGCTCGCGTTTTATGAGTTTGAACAACGGACCGCAAGGCATGTCGTTCAACGAAAAGCTTTCGTTCGTTTTAACATTAGACACGCAAGACGAAATAGATCACTACTGGAATTACTTCACTCAAGAAGGACAACCGGGACAGTGCGGATGGCTGAAGGACAAGTTCGGCATCAGCTGGCAGGTGGTCCCTGCCGGTCTTGGCGACCTGCTCGGCGACCCCGACCCCGCCCGTGCCGCGGCGGCCCACGCCGCGATGATGACGATGTCGCGGCTCGACCTGGACGCCATGCGCGCTGCGGCCGACGCCGCCGGCTGACCCGGTGGGCCCGGCGCGCCAGCCCCCGACCGGTTAGGGTGCTTGTTTCCGCAAGGATTACCCACCACTCCGGGGCGGAGAGGCGGCACACCGTGCCCTGGGCCGATGCCAACCGAATCCCGACCTCGCCCGACCTCGTGGTCGAGCACCTGAACCCCGTCGCGATCGCCTCCACGGTCCGCGACGCCAACGGCGAGGTTCGCGACTTCATGTACGAGTACGTGAACCCTGCCTTCGCCGACGCGGTCGGTGAACGGCCCGAGGCGCTCGTCGGGCACCGGCTGCTCGAGCTGTACCCCTCGCACGTCGACCGGGGCATCTTCGACGGGTACCGGCGGGTGGTGGACGACCAGGTCGAGTGGGAGACCGACCTGCCGTGGTTCGACGAGCGGTCCGCCAGCGGGTACTTCCACATCAAGGT
>CALCNZ010000285.1 GCA_937897625.1 uncultured Flavobacteriales bacterium | reverse complement strand
TGGTATATGATTTCTTCCAACACGACTTTCCATTTTTATTGATTAGATCAATATTGATAGTCCTCTCTTTTGTAGTACCCGAGAATGTAATGTGTGCGAAGTTCTGTTCTGCAACGAATGTTCCCTCCACGCGGTGCGTATTTACTTCTTTGCTGTTACCGAATGGCTTGCTTGTTAGAGGTGAAGCAGTGATATCTAGAACTCGAATATTGTTGCTTAACTTCATTTCAGATAGTTCTGCAAAATGTCGATCTCCAGTTAAGAAAACTACATTCTTAATGTTGTTCGAATTGATCATTTCAAGCAAGTATGCTTGTTCTTCTGTGTAGTTGGCGAAGTTTTCAAAGTCTGAGACAGAGGAAAGGACTTGACTCCCGATTACCACAAGCTTAAAAGACGCTTTGCTTGATTTTAAGTCTTCCATTAGCCAATCTATTTGCTGCTTTCCTAACATTTGTGGAGTTAAACTTTCTATTCCAGGAGGAATGCGGAAAGTCCTATTGTCGAGCAAATAAATATCGACATCGTTTATAGTTACTTTCCCTGTAATGCAATTGTTTTCGTTGTTTGGGAATCCGTAGTTTGAATTTCCCCAAACTTCTTTGAACACAGCAAGACTCTCTTTTTTGTATTGAAAGGAAGAGTGGCTGTCGTTTGTTCCATAATCGTGATCGTCCCAAACGGCGTATTGTGGACACGTTGAAAGA
Organism: uncultured Flavobacteriales bacterium; assembly: GCA_937897625.1. Taxonomy (GTDB): domain Bacteria; phylum Bacteroidota; class Bacteroidia; order Flavobacteriales_D; family Sanyastnellaceae; genus CAIZGX01. The sequence continues at coordinate 4,672 of CALCNZ010000285.1, read as the reverse complement.
AGCTTTTGAATGGAAGGAACTTCTCTTGCTTTAAGGTAACGATTGAACATATTTGTTTGCGTTTCAAAATCGCCTTCACGCAAATAAATATTGTCTCCACCCCAAATCATGGCGTTAGGCTTCAATGCAGAAATGACATTAAAAATAGAATCTGATTGTCCGTATGCTTTGCCAGGTCTGTCGAATTCAGTGTCGTTAATGTAGGCGCAACTTCCGAAAGCTATTGAGAAATCGGGAGCGTCTTTTCTCCATTGCCAAAGTTCTTGCGTTGTAAATTCATATTCTTTCGACTTGAATTTACTTCCCTTAAGCTGGAAGGTGTAATGTCTATTTGGAAGAAGTTCAGAAAGAACGATTATTCCGGCAGAATGATTTTTTTTCGAGATTGAAAGTTCACTTTTTCCAGAGCAAGCTTTTTCGGTGCCTGAAGCTGGAGAGGTGTATTCAATGGAAATTGTTTCTTCTTGATAGGGCCAATAGACCCAGATTTCTGCGTTGCGTAGACCAACATGTCCGAGCATTACAATTTCCGATTGCGCGAAAATTTGCGAGGTCATGAAACAGAAGAGAAATAAGATTACTGATTTGATATGCATTGCTCTAATTTTTGATTACTAATTTTCCAACTGTATTTTTCTTCCACATAAATTCTGTTTTTTTCACCGTCTGAAATTTGAGCGAATTCATTCAGTAAATAATATTGAATAGCCTTTGCGAATTCAAATGCGGAATTCGCTTCAATAATTTTCGATGAGGAGGTGTCAGAAAACGCTTCAGCGGCTAGCGGGGTTGTTATTACAGGCAGTTCGCAGGACATGGCCTCAAGAATTTTATTTTGCATGCCCGCTCCAATAAACATTGGAGCCACAAAAACACGAGACTCGCAATACGCTTCACGAATGTCGTTTATCCATCCTGAAATGGCAATGTTTTCACTAGCCAAACGCTGGACATCAGCAGAGGGATTTGCCCCTGCAATGAGCACCTTTATTGCAGGAAATTGTATGGCTAGTTTCGGTAGTATTTTTTCAACAAGAAAGATGGCCGCGGCAATGTTCGGCGGGTAATTCATGTTCCCAGCAAAAACGATGTCGAATTTTTTGTTTTGATTGGAATTCTTGAAGTAGGCTGTATCGACGCCATTGGGAACAATTGAGATTTTTTTGTTGGAAGGAATAGCGAGCAAGTTTCGATCTTGGTTGCTAATGATAGAATGGTTATTGAAGTAATCGAAAATGCTTCTTTCGTATTTCTTCACGCGGTCGTTTTCGATTTTCCAAAATAGTTTGTATAGTCCTTTTTCTGTTTTTGCCCTTCGCATGGCGGCTGCGCTGAAAGCGTCCATGTAGTCAATGCTTTTCTGAAATTGGAGCAGGTCTTTCACATATTCTGCTGTTCGTATGAGTTGGCAATAAATATGATCGGGTTGAAAATTTTGAATGATGTGTTCTACCTTTTTTCTTTTGTTACGTTCGAAGAAATATTCCACTTGAAAGGGAAAGCTGTGAAAAAGGGCGAAGAACAGTCTGAAAGGAATTTTCCATTTAGCGAGTTGCACAATGTGCAATTCAGATACCATTTCTTCCAGAACTGAAGTGTCTATTTTCTCGGCGCTTTCGTTCAAACAAATGAGGCAAATTTCATGGGTTTTCGACAGATGTTTAATCTGATGAAATATGCGAAGTTTGTCTCCCTTTTCCAATGGATATGGAATGCGCGAAGTGAGCACAACCAGTTTCATCTTTTCGGAAGTGTTTTTATAAACTGAACCAAGGGCTGAACAATCTTTGAATTGCTATAAGAATCTTGCATAAATTGTTGTGCGTTTTTTCCAATTCTCGCTCGCTCCTCGGGATCTTGCAAGGCGCGAATTGCAGCAACCCATTCTTCGGGTGTTTCCGCTTTGTAGTATTCTTTTCGGTCGTCTACGTCGATGCCGCGAATCCCTTGTTCCGTTGCAATTACAGCCATGCCCATGGTGAAAGCTTCTAATATTTTAATTCGAATTCCGGAGCCTGATTGCAAAGGAACAATCATGATTTGAAAATTACGTGCAAAGCTTTCGGCACTTTCAACTTCGCCCCAAGAGACTATTCCGGGTATTTTTTTATTGTGAAGCGAAGCTGGCATTTTCCTTCCAGCAATGTGAAATTCAAAATTTGGAATTTCTTTTAATACTGTTGGAAGCGTGTTTTCAATAAAACTATTAATGGCTTCAATGTTCGGAAGCCAATCCATGGATCCGATGTGGTATACTTTTGGTTCATTCCCAGCCATGTGAATTGGCGATTGAACCGACATAGCTACAGGCAAGAGGTAAGCAGGTTTCTGAGAGAGGGCTCGGGTAAATTGAAGGTCGTCGTAACTAATGCAAGCAATTCCGTCTACACTTCTCCAAGCCTCTATCTCTGCTTTGTATAATTTTTTGCTGAGATAGGCGAGATAAATTCGTTTGAAATAATTCTTTTCACCAACGGCTAGCTTATTCCAAATTTGGTGTTCAATATTGTGTGACCGAAGAAGGACTTTGGTGCTTACATTCCTGCGAATAGTATGGAGGTAGGGCGTTGTGAAAATACTTTCGAGAATAATACAATCGTATTTTTCTTTTTGAAGTAAGCGAGTCAATCGAATGTCTACATCTACAGAAAAGAAACGACTAAGATTGTAAGGATCACGCGTCATGAAATTGCAGTATACATCGACGAGATTCATTTTCGTGTCGACATAAACACCTTCAATATCTGTTTTTTGAACATATTCTTCAGGCATGTTTTCAGGGACAAAATCGTGTTTGTCTGTGAAAAGTGTAAAAACCTTAACGCTGTGTCCAGCTTGTAAAAGTCCTGTTGTTAAGGCGTGGAAGGCGATACATCCTCCATCTGTTAGCGGGAGCGGCGGTTTTTGACAAATCTGAAGAAATTTCATGTTGTTTCAGATTTGATTTTATTTCCTTTCCTTTTAAAAATATTCCATTGCCATTTCCCTTCCATGCGCGCTCGGTAGGTAATGAATACGCCCATCGGAAGAGTGACGAATGTGGCAAGCCACATTCCAATGCAAGGTTCAAGGATGTCACTCTTGGTCATTTTTTCTCCGGCAATAGTTAGCATTTCGAAGAGAATAAAAATTCCGAGAGCTAAAATAGTTGGCCAGCCTATACCACCTTTGCGAATGATCGCACCAAGCGGAGCTCCCACGAAAAATAGAATGATACATGAAAACGCAAGCGTGAATTTTCGGTGCCATTCAATCTTATGTCGGTTAATGAATTTGTTGCGATTCATTAATTCTTCATTCATGCCTTCAATGGTTTTGGCTTGCTTCGCATTGTTGTCGAGCGTGACATTTCTGGCGCTAGTAACAGAAGGAGCATTGGCATCTGTTGGATTATTCTGATTGTTTGCTTGAAAAATCTGAATGGCTTTTTCAAGACTGTCGCGCTGAATTTCTAAGCTGTCAATTGTTTGATCGAGCTGAGCGACGGTCATCATTTCGAAGGAGTTTTTGAATATTTCTTCGTCGTTTTTTTGAAAAATGAAAGAACTCAAATCAAGACGAAGAATCATAGTTTCGAATTCACCTGCAACCAAGGGCATATGTTTTTCTGGATTTTTCGGTTGCATAGCGCCTTTCTTGGTTCTATTGCTTTCTTCTTTTTCTTCGTAGGTAACTCCGTTGTTCAGGGTAAGAATCAAAAAGCGCTTGTCTGCTGTCTCGCTCATGGCGCCTTGTTCGGCTCGAATGACCGTTCGGTTTCCAAGGTTTTGATTGCGATGGTCATAGATAAGAACATCTTTCAATTCGCCCGTGTCTATGTTTTTATCCATGACGCGAATGCTTATTCCTTCAATACCGTTGTAAAAAACGCCGCTTTGAAGATTTAAGGTAGGGCGTTGTTGAACGATGCTGTATAGAAGCGTGCGAAACTTCAAGTTCGCAATGGGCCATGCGTTATTGGCGAATACGAAGGAGAAGATCGAAAGAGCGCACATGAACACAACAAGTGGACGCAGGATTCTGCTCAGCGACATGCCGGCGCTTTTCATTGCGGTGAGTTCGTAATTTTCGGCAAGTGTGCCGAAAGTCATAATGCTGGACATAAGAATGGCCAATGGGAGAGCCATATTTACGATGCGTGCACTTGCATAGACCAGCAGTTGCATGATGGTTATAGGGTCAATTCCCTTTCCAACCAAATCATCTAAATACACCCAAATGAATTGCATTTCAAAAATGAACATGGCAACTAAAAAGGTTATCAGGAAGGGACCTATATAGGCCTTCAGGAGTAGTCGCGATATTTTTGGGAACACAGTCAAGGAAGCAAAAATACTGACTATCTTGCCACCTCAAATCTGCAAAATGAAAAAACTATACTTTTTAGCAGCACTATTGATGTCGCTGCAAGTGATGGCTCAAGAACCTGTCGGATTCAGAGAGTCGAACCAATCGTTTAATTCACGACTTGAGCGAATTCAAGTTGCCAATTTAACGAGTGAAGAATTGTGGGCAATGGCCGATGAATCAGACAAAAATGGAACGCTACCCATCTACGGAAAGATTGTGGAGTACCCGATGAATGCGCTGACAGACGGGGAGTGGACTTATTTCCCAAATGGAGATAAGATGTGGCAGCTTCGTGTGTATAGCCCAGGAGCTTTGAGCATGG
>CALCNZ010000284.1 GCA_937897625.1 uncultured Flavobacteriales bacterium | reverse complement strand
GGAGTGAAGTTGAATATTCTTCGTTGTTTGGAAGAGCGCGGTGCTTTCCTCAAGGTTTTTCCTCTGGATGTTACCTTGGAAGAAATTCAAGCGTGGAATCCCGATGGTGTTATGTTTTCGAATGGCCCTGGTGATCCCTCAGCAATGCCATACACAATTGATTTAACGGCTAAAATTATTGAAACGGGAATCCCTTGTTTTGGAATTTGTTTGGGGCATCAATTAATCGGATTAAGTCAAGGTCTGAAAACCGTTAAAATGTTCAATGGACACAGAGGTGTGAATCATCCAATTAAAAATTTAATTACAGGAAAAGGAGAGATCACCAGTCAGAACCACGGTTTTGTAATTTCTAAAGAGAGTATTGCGAATAATGAAGATGTTGAAATTACACACATCCATTTGAATGACAATACGGTAGCAGGTATTCGCTTGAAATTGAAGCCCGTGTTCTCTGTTCAATACCATCCCGAGGCGAGCGCAGGTCCACACGATTCAAGATATCTCTTCGATGAATTTATTGAAAAAGTGAAATCGGTAAGCGTAAAAGCATAATGAATATGCTTTTGAAATTTTGGCAGAAGCCTGAGGGAAAGGTTTTTGGAATTGCTGCTGTCGTTTATATTTTGCTCGTCATTTTTGCAAATGGAGTGAATGGCGGTGCAGATACTTTTACTCATTATCAGATGTCGAGGTATTCGTGGATTCATCACGACTTGCTTTTAAATCAATGGGGAAAACCTGTTTTTACGGTACTTTTTTCACCAATAGCTCAATTTGGTTTACAGGCTGTGATTTGGTCGAATCTCGTCTTGATATTTTTCGAAGCCTATCTTGTTTTAAAAATAGCGAATCGCCTTGATTTGAAAAGATCTTGGCTAGCACCACTTTTGTTCTTGACTTGTCCTGTCGTCTTTGATAATGCGGTTTCATCCTTGACAGAGATTATTTGCGCATTATTCCTTATTCTGTTTATTCTTTGGACCTTGAGAGGGAAATTTTTTTTAGGTGCTCTTGTTTTAAGTTTCATGCCTTTTGCTCGAAGTGAAGGGTTTGTCATTCTTGGAGTTGCAGCAATGTTTTTCTTCTTTACTCGACGTTGGAAATTCATTCCACTTCTTGCGGTCGGCTCAATAGTTTTGAACTCAATTGGATATTGGTACACAGGAATTCCTTTGTGGATATTTGATTCGAATCCATATGTGAATACGGAAATAACGTCATACGGAAGTGGTAGCTTTTTTCACTTCTTTATTTGGGCAATTCCTGTTTTTGGAATTGGATTTTTATTCTTGTTGAAGTCAACCTGGGTGAACGCTCACACAATTGTTAATCGTTTAAAAATCGATTGGAAGAGTTCTTCTGTTTCAGAAGATTCGAAGAATTTCATATTAAAACATCAAGTGATTTTTTGGTTAGTCTTAGGTTCTTTTTGGGGCTACTTTATGGCTCATACCGTTCTTTGGTGGCAAGGGATGTGGGCAAGCTTAGGATTGTTGCGAGTGATGTTCGTTGTAGCGGTGCCAATGGTTCTGCTGGCATTAATTGAATTGAATAAGTTTTTAGATAACCGCCCCTTAATAGGTAGTTGGAAAACGATTCACGTGCTTATTGTTCTTCTGTGCGGAACTGCATTCGGAACGAACACACTCATACTAGGCGCTGTTGGTGCACCGGTTGAATATGGAATTGAAGAGACCGTTTTGAATGAAATGAAAGGTTGGATGAAAGCAGAAGGGGTCACAACTCAAGGATGTGTCTTTGCTGGACACTCATATGTTTCCTTAACGTTGGACAGAGATCCGTTCGATTACACCAAAATGAATCAGCTTAGAGCATTCAAATATGCTCAGAAGGGCGACCTTATTGTTTGGGACGGCCACTACGGTCCGAATGAAGAAAACACACCGATAGAGATGATGGAAAGAGATACGACGTTGACGTTTCTTAAAGAGTTTCGTCCAGTAAAGGAATATCGCCCTTTGAATAATATGCCTTTTTATGTAAGGCTTTATAGAAAGAAATAGGAAAAAAAAACAGCACCAATTGGTGCTGTTTTCATTTCATTCAAAAAGAATTAGAATAAATTCATTGAATCCAATACGCCCATTACTTCTTTTACTGAAGCAGCTGAGTTATTTAACAACTCTTTCTCAGCGTCGTTCAATTTCAATTCAATAATCTCTTCGATCCCGTTTTTTCCTAATTTAACAGGAACGCCCAAATAGATATTTTTCATTCCGTATTCCCCGTTAAGCAAAGCACACACTGGGAAAATACGCTTTTGGTCACGAACGATAGCCTCGACCATCTGCGCTGCTGCAGCTCCAGGAGCATACCAAGCAGATGTACCTAACAAATTAACGATCTCGCCACCGCCAGTTTTTGTGCGCTCAACGATAGCGTTCAATTTCTCTTCTGAAATCAATTCTGTTACTGGAATTCCTCCCACAGTTGTATAACGTGGAAGAGGAACCATCGTGTCGCCATGTCCACCCATCAATACCGCCTGAATGTCCTTCGGAGAGCAATTCAATTCAGATGCGATGAATGCACGGTAACGCGCGGTGTCAAGAATTCCAGCCATTCCAAATACTTTCTTGCTATCAACTTTTGCTGCAAGAAATGCGCAATAAGTCATTACGTCAAGCGGATTCGATACAATTACAATGATTGCGTCCGGAGAATACTTAACAATATTTTCGGTCACACTTTTCACGATACCTGCATTGGTAGCGATCAAGTCGTCACGGCTCATACCTGGTTTTCTTGGTAAGCCACTTGTGATTACAACAACATCAGAGTTTGCAGTAGCCGCGTAGTCATTGGTACTTCCAACAGTTCTGCTGTCGTAAAGGTTAATGGGTGCAGTCTGCCAAATGTCAAGCGCCTTGCCTTCAGCAAAGCCTGGTTTAATGTCCAACAAAACAATTTCGTTGGCAATTTCACGATGCGCTAATACATCGGCACAAGTAGCGCCAACATTACCAGCACCAACTACGGTTACTTTCATGGGTTCAAATTTTAGAATGCGAAATTAGTGAATCTAAATTCGTGTTGAAAATGATTTTTGATTTAAAACGGAGATATAATCTTTTGGCCTAATTTTCCGTTGTGAATGAAATCTAATTTTTTCGATATGAATGGTAAACTGAAGCGGTTTATTTGGTTGGTTGTGCTTTCAATGAATACGCTGGTTGCAATGACCCAAGCGCCGGGAACAATTTTTCCGAGTGGGACTTATGGTACAGATTATAATGCATTCAATAGTGCCAACAAGCGCGAAGGCATTTGGATTCGTGTTTATAAGTCTAATCCGAAAGTGATGTATTACAAAGGCACATTCAAAAACGGAGTACCTACAGGAGTCTTTGAGTTTTATAATGAAAAGGGATTGTTGAAGTCTACCGTCAATCACGTTCAGGATACAACAATAAATGATGTTGTAAATTTCTACGCAGATGGAAAGACAGTAAATAGCAAGGGAAGATATGTCGGGAA
>CALCNZ010000283.1 GCA_937897625.1 uncultured Flavobacteriales bacterium | reverse complement strand
GGCGACGTCGTCGGCGTACTCCATGAAGATGACCGGGTCGTTGTACGTGAAGGCCACGCTCGTCGCGCCGAGCCGCTCGGCGGCCGCGGCGATCGTGTCGGGCTCGGCACGGTCCTGGAGCGTGTCCATCTCCTTGGACTTGCTGATGTCCCAGTTCTGACAGAACCTGCATGTGAGGTTGCAGCCAGCCGTTCCGAACGACAACACAGACGTCCCTGGAAGCCAGTGATAGAGCGGCTTCTTTTCGATGGGGTCTATGCAATAGCCACTGCTGCGGCTTGAACCGTGTCGAAGGTTCTAATCTCGGTTCTACGCTCTCTTCCTTTGCCATATTTTGCCTTCAAATCTTTGAAATAGGCTATGGCGGTATCTGTTAAATGGTTCAGTTTTTCTTTTACCTGGTCGATTTCACCTTCCAACTTGGAAATGAAATCATCGGCTTTGTTGCTATCGAATTTCGAAATTCGTTTAATTCGGATTTCAGTTAATCGAGCCACATCTTCGTCGGTCACCGCACGCAAGAATTTCTTGGTATGTGGCTTTAGTCCTTTGTGAATCGTTGAAATAATTTCGTCCCAAGTTTCACATTCTTCAATGTCCCGGTAGATTCTCTTTTCAATGAAAATCTTTTCTAGTGAAGCGAAATGCCAACTTTCCTGAAGTTCATTCAACTGAATCTCCAATTCCTTTCCAATTAAATCGCGCGTTCTGTCTGCAGAAATCTTTAAAAGCTCATCCACAGGAAGGAACTTCGGACGATCGTCGTGAATGACACACGAGTTTGGAGAAATACTGACTTCACAATCGGTGAAGGCGTAGAGCGCATCGATAGTCTTATCTGGAGATACACCTGTTGCCAAGTGAACCATGATTTCAACAAACTCCGCGGTGTTGTCTTCAATTTTCTTAATCTTAATTTTGCCTTTGTCGTTGGCTTTCAAGATAGAATCGATCAAAGAAGAGGTTGTCGTTCCGAAAGGAATTTCAGTAATAACCAAACAACGAGCTGCGTCGTCTTTCTTAATTTTCGCGCGAACGCGAACCTTTCCACCACGAAGTCCACCGTTGTAATCCGAGAAATCGGCCATACCACCGGTAAGGAAATCGGGAACAATGTGCGTTTTCTTTCCGCGCAAAGCCTCAATACTTGCATCAATGAGTTCAACGAAGTTGTGCGGAAGAATCTTACATGCTAAACCAACAGCAATACCTTCAACGCCTAAAGAAAGTAACAATGGGAATTTAACGGGAAGCGTTTCCGGTTCCTTATTTCTTCCGTCATAGCTCGCCAACCAAGTGGTTGTTTTCGGATTGAAGATAATCTCTTGCGAAAGTTTATTCAATCGAGATTCAATGTAACGCGGAGCAGCGGCGCTATCTCCTGTAAAAATATTCCCCCAGTTTCCTTGGGTATCTATGAGCAAGTTCTTTTGTCCAATTTGAACCAAGGCGTCTCCAATTGAAGCATCTCCGTGCGGATGATACTTCATGGTGTTTCCAATGACGTTCGCGACCTTGTTGAAACGACCGTCGTCCATTTCCCACAAACTGTGTAAAATTCGGCGTTGTACCGGTTTCAGTCCGTCGTACAAATGGGGAACGGCTCTTTCTAAAATAACGTAAGACGCATATTCGAGAAACCAACCTTCATAGAGATCAGTTACGCCAATGACGTTTCCTAATTTATTTTCTTCTGGATTTGTATTTTCTTCCATCTCCTCTCCTATTCTGTTTCGGGTTCAGTTTCTATTTCCTTCTTTTCAACGATTTCGTCTTTCTCCACACGAAGGTTTCTAATGATAAAGTCTTGTCTATCGGGCGTGTTCTTCCCCATATAAAATTCAAGAATGTCTTTGATGTGAATGTCTTTCGTTATTACAACAGGCTCTAGACGGATGCTTTCGCCGATGAAAAACTTAAACTCATCTGGAGAAATCTCTCCCAATCCCTTGAATCGCGTGATTTCCGGTTTGGTTCCTAATTTCTGAATAGCATGTTGACGCTCGAGGTCTGAATAACAATAAATGGTTTCCTTCTTGTTTCTAACACGGAAAAGCGGAGTTTGAAGGACATACAAGTGTCCCGATTTCACCAAGTCGGGGAAAAACTGCAGGAAGAACGTGATCATGAGCAAACGAATGTGCATGCCATCGACATCGGCATCGGTTGCGATAACCACGTTGTTGTATCGAAGTGAATCCAGTCCGTCTTCGATATCCAAAGCTGCTTGTAATAAGTTGAACTCTTCGTTTTCGTAAACGACCTTCTTCGTTAAACCATAAGTATTTAGAGGTTTTCCCTTCAAACTGAAAACGGCTTGAGTCTGTACATTTCGAGAAATGGTAATGGATCCAGAAGCCGAATCTCCCTCGGTAATGAATAAGGTCGTTGCAGAAGCTAAATCGCTCTTGTCGGCATAGTGCACTTTGCAATCGCGAAGCTTTTTGTTGTGCAAGTTCGACTTCTTGGCGCGCTCTCTTGCCAATTTAGCAATACCCGCAAGCTCCTTTCTTTCTCTTTCCGATTGAAGAATTTTCTTTAAGAGACTTTGAGCGATTTCTGGATTTCTATGCAAGAAATTATCGAGTTCTTTCTGAAGGAATTCCAAAACGAAAGCTTTAACACTCTTCCCATTCGGTTCGATTTCGTTCGAGCCTAATTGTCTTCGATATCTGCACGCAATGTGAACATGGTGCGCTGTACCACGCCGGCGA
>CALCNZ010000282.1 GCA_937897625.1 uncultured Flavobacteriales bacterium | reverse complement strand
CCTCTAACGATGCTCTTATTATGTCGAAACTGAACGAAATGGATGCGCAAGGATATGAATTGGCTTTCGTTGCTTCTGGAGTTGAAAGTGATGCTGGAAAAGACGATGGAAACGGTATTTTCGTTACACGTCTTTATTTCAGAAAGAAATAATTCAAAAGATAGTTGAACTAAAATGGGGGCTAAGCCCCCATTTTTTATGTCTTACTTTGCACCATGAAGAAAAAGCTTGTAGCCGGCACGATGCGATGGGGAACCTGGGGAGCTCAGATGACCACCGAACAATATGGACATGCAATCTCCAAATGGATTGAATGTGGTGTAAGCGAGTTTGATTTGGCAAATATATACGGTGATTATTCTTGTGAAAGAGAATTTGGTGAAGCATTGAAGCAGTCGCAGATTTCAAGGTCTTCAGTTACTCTTATTTCCAAAATGGGGATAGAAATACCTTCCTTAGTGCGAGGAAACTCAGTGAAGCATTACAATTATTCTAAGGAGAATATCGTTTCTTGCGTTGAACAGTCTTTACGATCTCTTCAAACAGATTATTTGGATGTTCTCTTGCTTCATAGACCTTCTCCTTTACTCGATGCGATTGAAGTTTCAGAAGCAATTTCAAACCTCATTTCATCTGGAAAGATTAGATCTTTTGGTGTGTCGAATTTTTTACCTGAACAGGTTATATTGTTACACAAGCAGATAAAAGTAGAGCACAATCAAATATCCTTTTCGTTGGCAGATTTCAGGAGCATGGAGAATGGCTATTTAGAAGCTTTTGCATCGCTTCAATTAAATGTTTCAGCTTACTCCACAGTATTAAATGCGGTTTCTGGATCAGATAAATTGCGTCGAACATTGCAGGTTATTTCAGAAAAGCATAATGTATCCGCTGCAGCTATTTGTGTTGCATGGGTGTTGAATCATCCCTTGGTTTCTTCTGCTGTTATTGGCACAGCGAAACGTGAAAGAATTTCTGAAATACGAAAAGCTTTAGAAGTTGAATTGGATATTCAAGATTATTTTATGTTGTGGGAAGCGGCAAGAGGCGAACAAGTGCCTTAAGAATTCATTGTTTGGCTTGAGAGAAGAAGCGTTTCGTTCATGCGCTCTTGAGCCAAGCGATTGATGTTTAGTTTCGTTTCAGAAAACAAGAGCAATAGCTCTGTTGGCATATTTCCAACCAATTCATCCTTAGCCATAGGGCATCCTCCGAACCCGCCAAAAGCCCCGTCGTATCGGCGACATCCGCTGTCGTAAGCGGCTTGTATTTTTTCCATTGCATTGTCGTATCGCGAATGCAAATGTGCACCGACCTTACAATTTACAAGTGCTTGTGAAGCTTCAAACAATTGTTTTATGCTCAGTGTTGTCGCGCTTCCAATTGTATCAGACATCATTATTTCTGAAATTCCAAACTCATTTGTTAGTCGTTGAGAAAACGCTGTAGGAATTTCTTCGTTCCACGATTCATTGTAGGGGTTTCCGAAAGCCATGCTTAAATACACCACAAGCTTTTTGTTTTTCGCTTCTGTTTTCTTTTGTATGGATTCAAGAACACTTAAACTCTCTTCAATACTCTTGCCTGTATTTCGAAGTTGAAAGGTATTGTTAATGGAAAAAGGGTATCCAATGAAATCGATGCGATTGTGCATTAAAGCCTCATCTGCACCCCGTTCATTGGCCACAATAGCCAATAGTTTGGTTTCAGATTCATTCAGTTTTTCAAGAACGTATCGTGTGTCTTTGAGCTGAGGAATTGCTTTTTCGCTGACAAATGATCCGAAGTCTAGGCGATCGAACCCTAGACTTAACAAATGGTTTAAGTATTGAACTTTTTTTTCAGTAGGAATGAATGATGCAATGCCTTGCATGGCGTCGCGTGGACATTCGGTTAAATACAATTCGCGGTTCATAGCGCAAAGGTATTCTTATTTTATCATGAATGGTTGGCTTTGTATGTTCTGAATAGCAATGTTTTTCTCTTCGAGAAACGGCGAAATCGCTTCTGCTTTCCTTCGTGGAACTCCTTTCCCCAGTAGTATTTTTTCATGTTGATTTTTTTTTAAAAAAGCTGAATCAACTTTTTGATTTTTCAATTCTTCATTCAATAGGAGAAAGTCAGTAGTCTTGTTCGAATTAATTGTTCCAATTGAAATTAAAGTTCCATTTTCGGAAATGGTTAAACGTGAAGGAAAAGGGATCGTTTTAATTTCTTGAGAGGCCCGATTTCTTTGGTATTTCCAGCTGTTTAATTTGCATAGGTATCTTTTAGAAAGTGTGTCGTTGTTGCAAGCTAGAAAGAGTTCTTTTTCCGTTCCTAGTAGAAGAAAATTCGATTGGTAATAGGTAAACAGCACTCCTGTTTTTGTGGAAGGTTTATAGCTAAAAAAGATAAAGAGTAGAACAGTTATTCCTGTAAAATGAAGGGTGTGTTTCCACTTGAAAAATAGAAAAAGGATAACTGCAAGTAGCAGAAGATAGGAAAAGAGCAATTGTTCTTGATTGAAGTTTATTCCGGTGAGTTGGGCTCTTGGTAGGTACTGAATTAAATGAATGAACTCATTCATTGTAGAAGTTGTAACACTCAGTATTTCGGCAATCGAAGGTCCAATGAATGGAATTCCAGATAGAAGCATAAAGGTTATGCCGATGTATAGAATTAGCGAAGACCAAGGAACAAGAATGAGGTTTGCGAAAATGAAATAGGTAGGGAAAGAATGAAAGATGTAAAGCGTAAGCGGGAGTGTTGTTATTTGAGCCGAAAGGGTTATGCTTGTTGAAGAAAGTAGGTAGTATCCAATTTTATTTTCAGTGTACCAGAAGCGCATGATGAGTGGATGAATAACTACAATGCCTAAGACGGCAGAAAGGGAAAGAAGAAATCCTAAGTTGAAAATAAGGTAGGGTTGAAAATATAGAATGAGAAGAGTAGAACCGGCAATTGTATTACCCGTGTTTCTTGAAAGCAGAAAACAATCGGATAAAACAAAAAAGGAGAACATGCAGCAGGCTCGAACTACGCTGGCAGAAAATCCGGTTATTGCGCCGTAGCCCCAAAGTAATGTCATGGCGAGAATGAATGTTAGCCATTTTCGTTTTTTCCGCAAAACAAGTTTTAACACAAATAAGATGAGTTGATAAATTAGCGCGACGTGCATTCCGGATACGGCTAGAATATGTACCACACCAGCCACCGAATAATCTGAAGTTATCTCTTTTGAGAGTAGACTTGTTTCGCCTAGAAGAAGAGCAGAAAGAATGGCTGAAGAGGAGGAGTCTTGTATTGCGTTCGTAATATTTTGTTGAAGGTTCCGTTGAATTTTTTGAGGAAGAAAGCGCAGAGAATTTTCGTCTTGTTTTG
>CALCNZ010000281.1 GCA_937897625.1 uncultured Flavobacteriales bacterium | reverse complement strand
GGAGCTAAATTTCTTCATGTTGAAATGGATATACAGGGCGGAGTAAATTACACTGATCTTGGTTCCACTCAATTCCTAAGCGTTCCATTTGCTCTTTATGCAGAAACTTCAAACACGCCTGGTCCACAAGGTCCTTCTGGGCCTCAAGGAGCACAAGGAGCACAAGGAGCACAAGGACCGCAAGGACCAGCTGGTGCAAACGGACAAAGCGGCGCTCAAGGTATTCAAGGAGAAACGGGGCCACAAGGACCTGCGGGTATTAATGGAATTGATGGAACTAACGGACAAGACGGCGTGCAAGGACCTCAAGGAGCAACAGGAAATGGCATTACAAATATTTCTGTAGAAGGAAATTCTCTAGTTTTCACTTTATCCGACGGCTCAACTCAAACTGTCGCATTTCCCGCGCAAGGAATTGGAATTGGCGATTTTTATCAAGGTGGAATAATTGTGTACATGCTTAAGCCAGGTGATCCTGGATATAGCTCTTCTGTACCTCACGGTTTAATTGCTCCTCCTAACGATCAAGGAGCAGCAATGTGGGGTTGTGACGGAGTAGATTTAGTCGGAGCGAATCTATCCTTAATAGGAAGTGGGTTTCAAAATACTATTGATATTCTTGCCGGTTGCTCGCAAACCAATATCGCAGCAAGAATTTGTGACAATCTAGTTTTCAATGGTTATTCAGATTGGTATTTACCGAGTTCAGGGGAATTAACAAAAATTTTCACAACGGATAACATTGGAAATTTCGCGTACACCTATTACTCAAACTCCTACTATTGGTCATCAACAGAAAATAGCGCCTCAAGCGCGACCTTAGTAGGCGTGAACTCCACACTTTCCAACCCCAACAAAGCAGATCAAAATAGAGTGCTTGCTGTTCGAAGTTTTTAGTCTCACCCAAACCTCAAACCACTCAACACCCGATCAATCTGCTGAATTCCTATGAACTTCGTTATTGGAAAATCGAAGATTTTATTCCTCCCGATAGCTATCGGGATCGTAATTCCTACTTCGTATCCCGATAGCTATCGGGAGGAACTGCGTTGCTATTTCACCGAAGGTTTGATCACGAAGTGATTGATCTGAAAGATTGATTCGAAGAATTGATCACCGCATGTGATTCAAGGTTTCTTGCCTTTTAAGTTTTTTTTCTCGATTCCCTTTGTTGCTGATTTAACTCTTCGCTCGAGTTTCTTAATGTCTTCTTCTGCCGGCAAATCTTCTGGTTTAATTCCACTTTTTTCTAAAAGTCCTCTAACGTCTTTATTGTTTTTTATATGCTCCTTAGAAATCGGAAATTCGCCCCTTATATCATTTTGCTTTACATTGAAATTAGTAATCTCAGCAGCTAATTGTTTAGCTGTAATGGTAATAGTTGGAAGAAAATCGGCTAAAGGTCTATTCTCCGGAATTTTCAATTTCTTTTTCATGTTGCTCGTTGAGTTCCATCCAAACAAGGCCCAATCTCCTTTGCTTCGAATATTTGCAAAACCTTTGCTGTCGACACCTCTTTCGTATATGCTTTTTGAAAGTTCGGTCTCAGTTTCAGCTAATTTTTCCCTGGCATGAATCCTTTCATTTAATAAAATTCGTTCTTCAAGAATTTCTTGCTTCCTGGTTTGAATAGCGAAATAACTTTGTGCAAAGGCAATCTGCTCTTTCTTTGGATCACCATTTTGAGCAATTAGATAGCAGGCATATCGAGTTAACATGATATCACCCTGTTTTCTCTCAGCACCAGATCCGATTTTAACCATTTTGTCGACATCAACAAAATGGTCGAGAATCTCTTCTTTGCTAGTTTTACAGCTTTCTTTTGCCTTTGTTACTGCATTTATAAAATTTCTCCAACTCGTGTAGCCCAGTAAAATCTGAAGTTCACGAGCAAGCCAATACTCTATTCCATCTTGCTCGTATGCCGAATCTTCAAATGATTTATTAAGTCTTGCT
Organism: uncultured Flavobacteriales bacterium; assembly: GCA_937897625.1. Classification (GTDB taxonomy): domain Bacteria; phylum Bacteroidota; class Bacteroidia; order Flavobacteriales_D; family Sanyastnellaceae; genus CAIZGX01. The sequence goes on along the minus strand of CALCNZ010000281.1, from coordinate 1,523 downwards.
ATTGTTACCTTTTTCATAATTATCCATTTTTCATTTACCCATCGAAAGTATTACTTGGAGGGAAAGAATCCTAAATGTTGTTATGCGCTTATATGCGGGGGAACTACGTTATTGGAAAATCGAAGATTTTATTCCTCCCGATAGCTATCGGGATCATAATTCCTACTTCGTAATTGCAACTCCGTTGTTCCATCACCGAAGGTTTAATCGCATCGCGATTGATTCGAAGAATAGTTCATCGAAGATGATTAAAGGTTATATTCGTAAACCAAAACCTTACTCATTATTAAAATGAATTTTAAATATTTGCTCATCGCTGCGATTGCCTTGGTGAATTGCAATGCTTTTGCGCAATCAATCACCCCTTCTGTAACAAACAGCACAGGCGGAACGGCCAATGTTGGAAACCTTGTGGTTGATTGGAATGTTGGGGAATCTATGATTTCAACGCAGACGAACGGATTCATTGTTACAAACGGACAATTGCAACCAATTGATGTAATTATTTCTGTGGAAGAATTGAATTCTTCTTGGAATATTTCTGTTTATCCGAATCCAACACGCGATGAATTTGTCATTACCGCGCCAAACTCAGGAATTTATGAAGCCTCTCTTTTCGATTTAGCTGGAAAATTCATTTCGAAACAAATTCTAATGAACACAAACCGAATGGACGTTCGGTCGTTGGCAAACGGCAGTTACTATTTGCAAGTTCGAAATACAGCATCACAAGAATTCAAGACAATTACCTTAATCAAAGCCAATTAAGATGAATTTCAAATCTTACCTCTTCTTACCCCTTCTTACCTTCCTCTTAACCTCTCTACCCTTTTTGATTAGCGCTCAAGCTCCGCTTCAAATTCCTTATCAAGGTGTGGCGCGTGATGCTCAAGGGAATGCGTTGCAAAATCAACTGGTGACATTGCGATTAACCATTGAAGATGTTTCAGGAGCCAATTTGTTTCAAGAAATTCATCAGACAACAACGAACCAATTTGGACTATTTAATGTGAAGATTGGAAATGTAATTCCCTTGAATATCGATTGGGGAAATGGAACAAAATTTTTGCATGTTGAAATGGATCCGCAAGGAGGCGGTTCTTACACAGATCTAGGCGCAACTCAATTTTTAAGTGTTCCATATGCTCTTTATGCTGAAACTTCGGCCAACGGAGGAACCGCAGGTCCTCAAGGTCCACAAGGAGTTGCCGGACCTCAAGGACCAGCTGGTGCACAAGGTCCTGCAGGAACCTTTCAACCTGGACAAAATACAGGTGATATGTACTTTTGGAATGGATCTGCTTGGACAATTATTCCAATTGGAACTGAAGGTGATGTTCTGCATGTATGCAGCGGAGTGCCAACTTGGGGAGGATGCCAACCGAATTTACCTTTTGTTGAGACAAGCAACGTTCAAAACATAACACAAACCTCCTCGGCTTCTGGCGGTGTCGTATATTCCGATGGGGGATCTGCTGTAATAGCAAGAGGTGTTTGTTGGAGCACTTTACCAAATCCAACAA
>CALCNZ010000280.1 GCA_937897625.1 uncultured Flavobacteriales bacterium | reverse complement strand
CTGCAATGATAGGCTAACTAAACGAAGTTCCATTTCCTCGAGAAATGGTACTATCCATAGCCGCAAAAACGGTTTGTCTTCCCATGGCTACAATGTTCGGCTTGACATTGCTAATTCCCGGAGGTCTATATCCAGAGAAAGATGCGTGAACACCGTTTAAATCTACTGCGCCAATGCACAAGACATGTTCGGCATCTGAAGGTGCTGTAATTACATGCCACGGATCATCCCCACTGTTTCCTGCACTATTTACTACGAGTGTTCCTTTCAGGGCACAAATCTCTGCTGCTTGAGAAATTCGAGTGGTTGAGCCATTCATATCGGAAGTTGAATAGTTCATGTAATCTTCATCAAATAGTGAATATCCTAAGCTCGAATTAATTACATCTATTCCAATGCTGTCTGCCCATTCGGCCGCTTGAATCCAGGTATCCTCTTCCAATCTAACTTCACGAAAAACATCTTCTGTTTGAAACAAATAATAATTCGCGTCAACCGCGGTTCCGTAGAGTGAATCCTTCATAATTCCAGCCATGTGACTAAGAACCATTGTTCCATGAGTGGCGGCATCGAATACTTCGGGAGAATTGTAATGAAGAAAATCGTGTGTCTCAATGATTTGTCCATTTTCAAACAAATGCGCCATTGCAGGAAGTACGTCCGCATAAAGAAACCCACCATCGAAAACGGCAATATCCATACCCTGTCCATTCAAGCCTAACTGATGAAGTAAATGACCGTTTAACATTTCAGTCTGACGAAAACTCGGACCATAGAAATCATCTGAAACCAATCCATCTTCTGCCTGTGTACCTTTGTGAATCGAAATTTTTTCGAGCGGAATAGATGGCAATGACTTCACATGCAAAACACAAGGCAACGCTTCAACCTGTTGCTTCCAAGTTGCGGCTATAGACGTATCGACAAGCTCAACAGTGATCGAATTAAACCATTTGCTCTTCAATAAAACATTCGAATTTCCTTGTTGCAGTACCTGTTGAATGTAAGATTTGTTCACCGGTATATCGAGCGAATCAAAACCCAAACCCGTCCGTATTCTGCGCTCTATTGCTTTTTCAGACAAGAATTCCGAGGGCTTTGAAAGTGAAAAAGGTGTGTTTGTTTTATTACGAAACTGAATAAAATAAGTGTTGTAAGAAGATTGGGCAACTAGTTCATGTGAAACGAATAACCCAACCAGCAAAAAAAATAAGGCGTAAGGTCTGTTCATGATCTATTTCGTTTCTTTCAACTTTCCATTTTCATAAATCTCAGTCTTCTCCAATTCACCTGAAATTTTGAAATACAAAACTTCTCCGTTCAATTGACCGTTCACATACTTTCCTTTTTGTTTCACTTGAGTGCCTTTCAATTGTTCCCTAAACATAATTCCTTGAGCCACATCTTCCGGTGATGCTGGAATTTGCTCATATGCCCCTTTATCGTAATATTCGACAAATGCGCCATCTTTATTGTAGTTCTTGTACGTGTACTCCGATGCTGGAATACCCGAGTTGTAATAGGTTTGGAAGGTTCCATTGGCATAGTGCTTCTTTTCCACTTTATCGCTTTTGAACCAAATGGTCTGTTCCGGCAAACCTGTTTCAAGATAAAAATTCCATCCGCCGTCGCGCATTCCATTGACAAATTTCCCTTCTTCCTTTTTCTTCCCACTTTCATAATTCACAACAATAGCACCGTCATACATCCCATCTTTATAGGACCCTTTTTTACTAATCTTTCCATCAACCGTATATTCCGTAAAAGCTCCGTTCATTTTGTCATTCACGTAAACCATTTCATGCGAAACCTGACCGTTCGCAAAATAAACTTTCGACTCACCGTTGAGCATGTTATCCTTGTAATTTTCAAACCGAATTAATCTACCTTCAGAATCATAAAACTCCCAAGATCGGAAGAGC
>CALCNZ010000279.1 GCA_937897625.1 uncultured Flavobacteriales bacterium | reverse complement strand
GTTTTAAAATTCAATTTAAGGTCCTTCACAATTTTCGTGGTTTGTTCGTCCACGCATTTCACCGTTTTTACATTGACTTCGCTGCAAATAAGATCTGCAACGCTTTCAATACGAGACTGTGTGGTTTCGTCTAACACAGGAATACGAATTTCAGCCAGGGTCTGACGGACTTTTATGTTTTCTTTTTTACGAATGGAAAGCGCCATGCTGGAAATGCGTTGCGCAAGATCCATGCGTGCTTCTAGGTTTTCATCTCGGAAATTTCCTGCCGTTAATCTTGAAAGATGAACCGATTCGTTGTTCGTGTTCAAACTTTGAAACAACCAATCGGAATAGAACGGAGCGAATGGACTCATGAGTTGCGCCACTTGTTTCAGACATTCGCTAAGCGTTGCGTATGCGGCTCGCTTATCTTCAGTCATTTCACCGTGCCAGAATCTCTTGCGGGCAAGACGAACATACCAATTCGAAAGGTGATCGTTTACAAACGATTCAATGGCGCGTGCCGCTGGTGTAGGATCGAATGCATCAAGATTTTTCTCCACTTCGAGCGTCAGTGCATTCAACTTACTTAAAATCCATTTGTCTAATTCAGCGCGATCTTCAACTGCAGGATCATTGATCGAAGGTTCGTAACCGTCGATGTTTGCGTACAACACGAAGAATGAATAGGTATTCGAAAGCGTTCCAAAGAAAGTACGCTGAACTTCAGCAATTCCTTCCGTATCGAATTTCAAATTGTCCCATGGATCTGAATTCGTGATCATATACCAACGCGTAGCATCGGGACCGTATTTACCTAATGTTTCGAAAGGATCAACTGCGTTGCCCAATCGCTTCGACATTTTGTTTCCGTTCTTGTCTAAAACAAGTCCGTTTGAAATGACATTTTTGTATGCTACTGAATCGAAACACAAAGTAGCTATTGCATGTAGCGTGTAAAACCAACCTCTTGTTTGGTCTACTCCTTCCGCAATGAAATCGGCAGGGAAGGAAAGGTTGTTGTCGATCTTCTCTTTGTTTTCGAAAGGGTAGTGCCACTGCGCATAAGGCATAGCGCCACTGTCGAACCACACATCTATTAAGTCGGCTTCGCGGTGCATCGGTTTCCCGCTGGCGCTAACCAATACAATTTTATCTACGTATGGTTTGTGTAAATCGAACAAGTTATAATTCTCAACCGAATGATCATTCGGTTTGAAATTTTCAAGCAGATTTGTTTCGGAAATTCCGGCTGCTACACTTTTCTTCAATTCGGCTTGAAGTTCTTCAACGGATCCAATGCAGATTGATTCGCTTCCGTCTTCGGTGCGCCAAATTGGAAGTGGAATTCCCCAGAAGCGACTTCTAGACAGATTCCAGTCGTTTGCATTTTCCAACCAGTTACCAAATCTTCCGGTACCCGTAGATTCTGGTTTCCATTGAATGGTGTTGTTCAATTCCACCAAACGATTGCGTTTTTCCGGAACTTTAATGAACCAAGAATCCAGCGGATAATAGAGAACGGGTTTGTCTGTTCTCCAACAATGCGGATAGTTGTGCGCGTATTTTTCTTTCTTGAAAAGTTTACCTTCAGTTTGAAGTTTCAAAACAATGCGTTCGTCAACACTTAAATATTGAAGCTTATCGGTGTCTTTAATGATGCCACCAAGACTTGCTTTTTGTTTCACCAATTCAGTCGCTTTTTCTTCGTCAGAGTAGTAAGCTTCTTTCACGAATTCTTCTCCGAAAAGGAAAATTCCGTCTTGCACTTCCGGAAGGAAACGTCCTCGGCGATCGACAAGCGTAAGATTGCCCATGCCGTTTTGCTTCGCTACGCGGAAGTCATCTGCTCCAAAGCTTGGTGCAATGTGAACGATACCTGTTCCATCTTCCGTGGTAACGAAATCACCTCCAATAATCTTGAAAGCATCGCCGTCATTCGGTTGCACGAAGGGAAGCAATTGCTCGTATCGAAGATTCAAAAGTTCTTTTCCTGAAATTTCTGATACCGTTTTATTCGGAATTTTCTTGTCTCCAGCCTTGAACTCTTCAAAATTTTCTCCGTTCGCTTCAGGGAAATATTTTTCACGAAGCGCTGAAGCCACAATGAAATAAGCGCGCTCGTTTCCAAATGGAGTCAACGATTCAACAACAGAATAATTTATCTTTTCTCCAACGGCCAATGCCACGTTTGAAGGAAGTGTCCAAGGTGTAGTTGTCCATGCCAATACATAAATCGGAAGTTCAGAATTCACATTGAGTGTTGCGTTCGCATCAATCAATTTAAACTGAGCTACAGCGGAAGTGTCTTTTACTTCTTTGTAACAACCGGGCTGATTCAATTCGTGAGAGCTCAATCCCGTTCCTGCAGCTGGAGAATACGGTTGAATGGTATATCCCTTATACAACAAATTCTTTTTGTGCAATTGCTGAATTAACCACCAAACGGTTTCAATGTACTTGTTGTCGTAAGTAACGTACGGATCGTTCATGTCGACCCAGTATCCCATGTCTTTGGTTAGTTTCTCCCAAAGATCAGTGTACTTCATAACTTCCTTGCGGCAAGCGTTGTTGTACTCTTCCACGGAGATGGTTTTCCCAATGTCTTCTTTGGTTATACCTAGCGTTTTCTCTACACTCAATTCAATCGGAAGTCCATGCGTGTCCCAACCGGCTTTGCGATGAACTTGCTTTCCACGTAGGGTTTGGTAGCGACAGAAGATATCTTTAATGGAACGCGCCATCACGTGGTGAATCCCCGGCATTCCATTCGCAGAAGGTGGTCCTTCGAAAAACACGAACGGCTGTCCGCCTTCGCGTTCAGTAATACTGCGTTGGAAAATGTTCTCCGCTTGCCAGTATGCTTGTATGTCGTTCGCTATTTGAGGAAGCGACAATCCTTTGATTTCCCTGTATTTGCCCATGGAAGGTATTGAAAATAGAGTGCAAAGATAAAAACAAAAGCGGAGGGTTGACCTCCGCTTTTCAAGTGCGCATGGAGGGACTCGAACCCCCACGCCTCGCGGCACCAGATCCTAAGTCTGGCGCGGCTACCAATTACGCCACATGCGCATGTTGCGGTGCAAATATACAATGCTTCTTGGAATATGAAAGTTTTTCTCTTCTGGATTAACTTAAATAGATGAAATATTTAGCTTTTTCTATTGTATTCGCGCTTCAATATAAAGTTGAGGTGTATTCGCAAAATGTCTGCGGCGCAAGAATGGCGGCACTTAGCGGAAGTGCACTTACACAGGCCGATGCCTTTGCGGGATTTCACAACTTCTCGGCAAACGCTTCCAAGAACAGTAATTCTTTCGCTATTTACGGACAGAATCCGTACGGTATGACTGACATAAAAGACGCTGGAGCCGCGATTTCTATGCATTTCGGAACCGGAGTTATGGGGGTAGTATGCCAATCTTATGGGAATGTCGAGTTCAACCGCAAACGAATGAATTTTGGATACGCCCTTCCGTTATCCGATAAATTCAGCGCTTCCGCTTCTTTGGGATTTTCTTCCACCCGAATTAGCAATGGCTACGGAAGGTCTTCAACCTTTTGGACCAATGTTGGAGCGACATACTCAGTGCGTAAAGATTGGAAATGGGCGGCGGTGGCCGATGTTCCCATGCGTTCTTTAAAAAACGAAGAAGATTTATCGGCGTCTATTCGCTTGGGAACCACTTATTCCTTTGGCGAACAGGTTCATCTCTCTGCACAATTGAATTCAACTTCATCACATGTTTCTTCACTGACCTACAGTTTTGGAGTTGAATATTTTCCTGTTGAAATTTTTGCTGTGCGGCTGGGTATGAATACGTTTTGGCAGACATGGTCGCTTGGATTTGGCACGCACTTGAAGAATTATTCCTTCGATGCATCTGCTGTCCTTCATCCGCAATTGGGCATTACTCCACAAATCTCTTTTGTTTATGGAATGGAAAAGTAAGGTCTTATTTTTTTTACTTTTTATGTTGAAGGGAATGTGCTCCTGGTCGCAGCCATCAGATGATCTCGAATTGGAACAACTCGTAGAACAGCGAATAGAAAGTCTTTCAAGTTTAATGGAAGAGGGAAGTGAAATGGATTACTCGTCATTAACTGAAGACTTGTATTTTTTCGCAAGGCATCGTCTCAACTTGAACACAGCCGAGGCTGCCGATTTACAGACGTTGGTGGTTTTAAGCGATGCGCAAATTAATGCGCTCTTCCAACATATTTCTCTCTTTGGAAATTTGAAAAGCATCTTTGAATTGCAGAGTGTTGTTGGAATGGACATACCCACCATTCGTTGGCTTCAGCCGTTTGTTTTTGTGAATGATGAAGATGGGTTTTCTGATTTTTCTTTTCGAAGATTGCGGGAAGAGGGCACGCACGACGTTCTCTTTCGAACCAAACGAACACTTCAAGAACAAGCCGGATTTATTCCAGATGCATTAACAGGAAAGAAGAATTTTCTTGGCAGTGAATTCGGAACTTATATGCGCTATCGTTTTCAGTACCGAAGGAATATAGCCTTCGGATTAACTCTTGAAAATGACATAGGTGAACCACTTCGTTTGGGACCCGACTTTAAGAGCGCTTCTCTCTTTATTCGTGAAGCGAAAGCCCTGAAGCAATTGGCCATTGGCGATTACCAAGTTCAGTTCGGACAAGGATTAACCTGTTGGAATAGCATGGCGTTCGGTAAGTCTTCGTTCAGTGTTCAAGTAAAACGAAATGGTCAATGTCTGAAGCCTTATTCTTCGGTCAATGAGAATTCTTTTTTTCGAGGAGTGGGCGCAACTTTTGGAAATAAATTTTTGAGTGCAACCGTTTTTGCATCGCGAAGGAAACTCGATGCAACATTCACAAGCGATACGCTGGTTGCAGACGACAATCAAGTAGTCAGTGCTATTTCTCTGGGAGGGCTTCACAGAACCGAAAGTGAACGAGCGAATAAAAATGCACTTGCTGAAAATATTTTAGGTGGAAATGTGCAAGTGCAAAGGGGCATGTGGAAGATGGGTGTTGTGGCGGTTGAGCGGAATTTCAGCGATTCTATTTCAGCGAAATCAGATTGGTATGCGCAAAGAAAATTTGCTGGACGCACTCAGAATGTATCGGGCATGTATGCAGAAGGGGTGTGGAAAAACTCGTCGTTGTTCGGTGAATTTTCGAGAAGTTCAAATGGCGCAATGGCTTCGGTATTTGGATTAACTTCTGCTTTGCATCCGAGATTATCTGCCACACTTTTATTTCGGAATTTCGATGTAGATTTTCAATCTGTATACTCCAATGTAATTGCTGAAGGAAACAGTATTCTTCCTTCAAATGAGCGCGGAATGTATGCAAGTATTCAAGCACAGTTGTCGAAGAAAATAAGTTTGAATGCCTACACAGACGGAGTAAAATTTCCTTGGTTGCGCTACCAAGTGACCGCTCCTTCCAGCTTCAGCGACAACCTCATTCAATTCAATTATAAACCAGACAAGAAGCATGAATTCTATGCACGTATTCGAATTCGTAGAACGTCTATGGATTACAACATATTGAATAGAATAGACTATCCAGTCGATAAACTGTCGGAACAGATTCGATTGAATTTTATTTTCAGTCCAACGGAAAGTTTGAAGTTACACAGTCGTTTGGAGTTTGTGAAAACCAATGAAGAAGGCCTTCCCAATGAAACAGGTTATTTGGTTTTTCAAGATATCACATGGAAGCGAATGAATGTTCCAATTAGTGTAACTTTTCGTTACGCGTTGTTTCAAACAGATAGCTGGAACGCCAGACTTTACGCCTACGAGAACGATGTTCTCTTCAGTTATAGCATTCCAGCGTACTACGGAAAGGGTGCTAGGGTCTACAGTATTTTCAAATTTGATATTCGAAGGAATATTGACCTTTGGTTTAGAATTGCGCAGTGGACCTATTCAGACAGAGACCACATCTCGTCGGGGAATTCAACAATAAACGGATTTCGAAAAACAGATTGCACCGTGCAAATGCGCATGCAATTTTAGATGCGTTTCAGAATTTCGTTTTCAATTTCTTCGCTGTCCCAAACGGCTTCAATGTCGGGTCTGTTCATGACTTCCTTCATGATTTCATTCTGACGAATTCCACTGCTTAACGCTTCGTGATAAGGGATATGACTGAATGTGACTTGCGAATAAAGCGGGATCCATTTCTCTGGATATTTCGTTGCGAATCTTCCTTCAATTTTTTTCTGAAGAAGAAAATCTTTGTCGGCTGTTAAATCGCGCATCTCAATGTAATTGCGAAGCGCTAATTCTAAAATTGCATC
>CALCNZ010000278.1 GCA_937897625.1 uncultured Flavobacteriales bacterium | reverse complement strand
CCGAAAGAACAAGTAGACCTTATTCTTCACAACGGTACATTCCACAGCTTAAATGCCAACAACGACAACTATGAAGCTGTTGCTATTCGAGATGGAAAAATAGTCGCCGTTGGGCCGGAAAACGAGATACTCAACGGGTACAAATCTTCTTCCATTTATGATATGGAAAAGAAACATGTCTATCCCGGATTCATAGATGCGCACGCCCATTTATTGGGCTATTCGTTAATGAAAAAGGATGTGGATTTAGTTGGAACAACTTCATGGAATGAAATCGTTGAGAAGTGCAAGAACTTTCCCATTAAGCGAGCAAGCGGATGGTTGGTTGGAAGAGGATGGGATCAAAACGATTGGGAAACTTTTTCGAAAGACAATGTTCGTTCAGATGGAATTCCAACGAATGAAGCCTTGAACACGTTCTTTCCGCAAACACCTGTTGTGCTTATTCGCATAGACGGACATGCCGCTATCGCGAACAACGAAGCCATGAAGCGCGCAGGCGTTATGGTTCCTGACGGTGTATTGCTCGACAACGACATGACAGCGGTGTTGAACGCCATTCCGAAACACTCGAAGAAAGAGAAAGCAGAATTATTGGTGGAAGGTCAGCAAGATTGCATTGCAGCTGGACTAACAACCATTGATGAAGCGGGAATAGATACCGATGATTTGAAGATAATCGATTCGTTGCAAAAGAATGGGAGCTTTCAGTTACGCGTCTACGCCATGTTGAATGCGTCTGACAAGGACTTTCAATATTGGATGGAAAGAGGACCGGACACAACTTCTACCATGCTAAAAGTGCGAAGCATCAAGTTCATGGCAGATGGCGCCTTGGGTAGTCGTGGAGCCTGTTTGAAACAAGCTTATTCAGATGTTTTAACCACGAAAGGCGCCTTACTGAACGACGCTGGATATTTTCGATTTCGATTTGCAGCCGCTTATTCAAGAGGCTTTCAAGTGTGCACACACGCAATAGGCGACAGCGCAAATGCGGTTGTATTGAAGTGGTACGGAGAGTTGTTGGAAGGAGTGAACGACAAGCGTTGGCGCATAGAGCATGCGCAAGTGGTAGACTCTGCCGACTTCGCGATGTTCCAGCAATACAGTGTTATTCCAAGTGTTCAACCAACGCACGCAATCAGCGATGCACCTTGGGCATTGTCTCGCCTGGGCGCTGCACGATTAAGATATGCCTATAATTACAAGAGACTGTTAAGTTATTCCAACATGGTATCGCTAGGAACCGATTTCCCGGTAGAGCTCATGGATCCGCTGCGTACTTTTTTTACTGCAGTATTTCGTAAGGAGTATAAAGAAGGAAGTGAAGTGTTTGCTGCAGAGGAATCGTTAACCGCATTGCAAGCGTTATACGGAATGACCGTATGGGCAGCAGTATCGAATTTTGAAGAAGCAGAGAAGGGATCTATTGAAGTCGGGAAGTTGGCAGATTTCACCGTGTTGAATTTAGACATATTGAAAGCAACGGATAAAGAAATGTTGCGTGCGAAAGTGGATCAAACCATCTTGAATGGTGTTGTTTTTCGCGGCGGTAAACGATTGTCGTAAAAAAAAAGAGAAAAAAGTTTAGTGCATAGAACATTACATTTGAGTGCATTGCGTGTTAGTCGAAAAAATAAATAAAAAATATTTTCAGAAAACACTTGCGCGGATGAATATTATGAGTACTTTTGCGTCCGCTTTAGAGAAACAATGTGACTTTAAGGTTAAGAAAAAGTTTAGTAATCGAATCAACGAAGGTTGAAAACGGGATTAAATAAAATAGAAAAAGTTCTTTGATATAATGCAGCAGATAACAGGTTAAATTATTGAGCC
>CALCNZ010000277.1 GCA_937897625.1 uncultured Flavobacteriales bacterium | reverse complement strand
ACGTTGCCATTGGTGCCAATGAATCTCGCGACGACCGTGCACCTTATTCGCACAAGGCGAAAGTGGGTGTTGGCTTCGTTGAGTTTTCAAAGCGTGGCGGACAGAGCACGTTGGAGTATATGGAAAAAATTCGTGCTGCAGTTCAAGGAATACCTGGTGTTGAAATATCAGTTGACCAAGAGCAAAGTGGTCCGCCAACAGCAAAGCCTATTGCAGTAGAAATTACCGGAGAGAATTTCGAAGATTTAATTACGGCAAGTGTGAATCTGAAGAATTATTTAGATGCACAACAAATTCCGGGAGTGGAAGAATTGAAGAGTGATTTGCAACGCAACAAGCCCGAGATTGTCATTGACATTGATCGTGAGCGTTTGAACCGCGAGGGACTGTCGTTGGCTCAGGTAGGTATGGAGTTGCGTAAGTCTATTTTCGGAATTGACAAACCGTCGAATTTCCGCGATGATGAAGATGAATATCCAATTCAAATTCGCTTGCAGGAAGAGCAGCGTAATAACTTGGAAGAAATTCGCAACATGGTCATAACGTTCCGCGATATGAATATGATGGGCCAAGTGCGTCAAGTGCCTATTTCTGCTTTTGCAGATGTGCATTACAGCAGCACCTATGCGGGTATTCGTAGAAAAGATCAGAAGCGTATTGTTACATTGGGGTCAAATGTCATCACAGGATTCAATCCGAATCAAGTGGTTGCTACCATTGAGCAGAAAGTTGCTGAATTCGACAACTTGCCGAAAGGCGTAACGGTGAAAATGGGTGGAGAAAAAGAGCAACAACAAGAGACTGCAAGTTTCTTGGGGATGGCTGGATTAATCGCCATTGGATTAATCGTCTTGATCTTGATTACGCAATTCAATTCCATCGGAAGAACCTTGATTATTTTATCTGAAATTATTTTCAGTGTCATTGGAGTTCTTTTGGGATTGGCCATCTTCGACATGTCAATTAGTATTGTTATGACGGGTGTTGGAATTGTTGCCCTTGCAGGAATTGTGGTTCGAAACGGAATTTTATTGGTTGAGTTTATGGACATTTTGCGCGAGCGCGGCAGCACCTTGCAAGAAGCAATTGTTGAAGCAGGTCGTGTTCGTATGACACCGGTATTGCTAACGGCAACCGCAACGATTTTAGGTATGATTCCGTTGGCTATAGGTTTCAACATTGACTTTGTAACGCTCTTTACTGAATTCGATCCGAAGATTTATTTCGGTGGCGACAGCGTGAAGTTCTGGGGACCATTGGCTTGGACCATTGTTTTCGGATTAAGTTTCGCAACATTTATCACATTAATTGTAGTTCCTGTCATGTATCAAACCAGCGAAAACACAAAAGTTCGCATGAAGAGAATCTTTGGCAAGAAAAATGAAGAAGCTGAGTCGCAGGAGGCTGCACTCTAGTATCCTGAAGTTCTTCAGGAGTTTTGGTTAAGGTTTAGGGGAAAGTCCTCGGCAACGGTCGGGGACTTTTTCTTTACACAACAAGTTGTGATGACGCAACGGAGTTGCGATGACACCGCAGGTGATGACCTTCTCCGAAGGATG
>CALCNZ010000276.1 GCA_937897625.1 uncultured Flavobacteriales bacterium | reverse complement strand
GCTCTTCCGATCTCTTTTTTAACAGGCTGTTTCTTCTTTTTTGAAGGGTTTACAGTTCCATAAGCAGGAATTACCAACAATCCTGAGAGGGCAATAGCCAACACTGCGAGATGCTTTTTCATTTTCTAATTTTAGATAGGCGAATATAAATCAGGTTACGTTAAAAATAACTTACCTTTGCAACGGTAAAAAAATTCACCCTTTAAATGGACTCTTCCCCGTGCAATTCGAACTTACAAAAGAGTTATTGGCAGACCTTCGCAAATGGATAGGCGAAGGAAAGGATAGTGCTGTTCACGAATTTACCAAAGATCTTCACCCTGCAGATGTTGCAGAAATCATTAACGAACTTCCTACCCAAGAAGGTGTCTACCTCTACAGAATTCTCGATGAAGAGAGCGCTGCAGATGTAATGCTCGAATTGGATGAAGATATCCAAGAGACACTTTTATCGAATCTTACAAGTAGGGAAATTGCCGAGGAATTAATTGAAAACATTGACTCTGACGATGCGGCTGACGTTCTTGCGGGATTAAGCGAAGAAAAACAAGAGGAAGTAATTGCCCTCTTGGAAGACGAAGAACAAGCCAGCGACATCATGGACTTAATGACCTACGCCGAAGGAACGGCAGGTGCATTAATGGCGGTCGAGATGGTTACTGTTCATGAGGACTGGACTGTGGCTCAGGCTATTCGTGAAATGCGTAAACAGGCCGAATATATAGATCACGTTTATTCTATTTATGTGATCGATGAAAACGAGCACATGCTCGGAATTTTAAGTATGAAAGCCCTCATATTCGCTTCAACTAGCATGAGAGCAACCTTGAAAGATTTGTATAAAGAATCGAAGGTTCGCTCTGTAAACGTTGATACGCCTGTAGATGAAGTCATGCGCATTATGAAAAAGTATGACTTGGTTGTACTTCCTGTTCTTGATGAAGACAAAAAATTAGTTGGAAGAATTACCATCGACGACGTGGTAGACTTGATGCAAGAAGAAGCCAATCGCGATTACCAATTGGCAAGTGGTATCTCTGAAGACGTAGAATCGAGCGATAGCATTTGGACACTCACCCGTGCTAGACTTCCATGGTTGTTAATTGGAATGATTGGCGGAATGAGCGGAGCCTATATCATTGGAGTATTCGACATTACTGAATACCCTGCAATGGCTGTGTTCATGCCACTTATTGCTGCAACTGGCGGAAACGTGGGTGTGCAATCTGCGGCGCTTGTTGTTCGTGCACTCGCCAATCAAAGCGCATTCGATGAAACCGTATGGCAAAAATTAGCCAAAGAATTTGGTGTCGGATTACTCAATGCAGTTGTCTGCAGCGCACTAATATTTTTTGCGAGCCAGTTGTTTCATTTTGAATTACTCTTGAGCTTAACTGTTTCTTTGGCGTTATTCTGCGTAATCATTTTTGCAAGTCTCAGCGGAACCTTCTTTCCTCTTATGTTAGATAAGCTGAAAATTGACCCCGCATTAGCTACTGGACCATTTGTTACTACCGCTAACGATATCGTTGGTCTCATCATTTACTTCAGTGTGGGACATTACTTCCTTACACATTTCACATCTTTACCTCACAGCCTTTTCTGATGAACAAACGCATTCTTTTTTTAGAAACCGTTCATCCCATTCTTGCAGAGAAACTTACCGAGATCGGATTTCACTGTGAATTCAATTATAAAATTTCATATTCTGAATTAATTGCTACCATTCATGAATACAATGGGATTGTTTTAAGAAGCAGAATATCCTTCGACGAGCAACTCATCCAAGCAGCCAGCAGCCTCGAGTTTATTGCAAGAAGTGGTTCTGGATTGGAAATAATTGATCTTGAAAGTTGCAAAAATCACGGAGTACTTGTTTTCTCCTCACCTGAAGGTAACAGCGATGCTGTAGGAGAGCATGTAATTGGAATGCTGCTAGCTTTAGCGAATAACATTCATTTAGCCAACGCAAGTGTCCGAAGAAAAGAATGGTTGCGAGAAGAGCATCGTGGGTTTGAAATCAAAGGAAAAACAATCGCGCTCATTGGTTTTGGACACATGGGACAAAGTGTTGCAAAAAAACTTTCTGGCTTTGAATCAAAGGTTATTGAATTTGACAAATACACCGAACGTTCATTCGGTTCCATTGCTTCTCGTGCTTCACTCAAAGAAATTTACGAAACTGCAGACATTGTAAGTTTGCATTTGCCCCTAAGCATAGAGACAAGAGAATACGCAAATGCATCTTTCTTCCAGTCGTTTAAAAAACCCATTGTTTTCATAAACACTTCTCGCGGTGGACATGTTAACATCGGTGATTTAATGGATGCGTTGGATAATGGGAAAGTTAGCGCTGCAGCCTTAGATGTGCTTCCTTTCGAAAAATCTTCTTTAGAAGGTTTGAACGAAAATCCGCTCTTCGAAAAACTTCTGACTTATTCGAATGTACTTCTTTCGCCGCATGTAGCCGGCTGGACAAATGAAAGTTATTTCAAGCTATCTTATGTCTTATTCGAAAAAATAAGAGACCATTACGCGCTTTAGGTTATTTCTTTAA
This sequence comes from uncultured Flavobacteriales bacterium, assembly GCA_937897625.1. Lineage (GTDB taxonomy): Bacteria > Bacteroidota > Bacteroidia > Flavobacteriales_D > Sanyastnellaceae > CAIZGX01. The sequence continues at coordinate 682 of CALCNZ010000276.1, read as the reverse complement.
ACAACGTACTCGCTCTTTTTCCCAATTTGCTTTTGACTCTTTCGAAAATGCTTTGTCAAACTCTATTTTTTTCGTCTTAGCGCTGAACATGCATCTCGCGTATGGCGAAGTTTGCAATTCTTCACTAAATCCGTCCACGGCTATTTCCATAGAAACCTGAAGCTCCAAACTAAAACCAGCCTTCCAATCTTTATCTGGAATGTTATCGGTTACAACCTCCAACATCTTAGTTAAATAACCATCCTTCTCAAATGAGATGTGATAGATTGCGTTTGGACGTAAGAAAAATTCAAAATTACCCTTATCACTGAACGTGTCGAATGTAGCTTTCTTCGTTTCGGTACCAATAAGCTCTACTGTAATACGCGTGGGCATTTCAGCATCAGTATCATTGGCAATCGTAACTCCATTGACGTAAACAAGTTTGTTGTTTTTCTTTTCAGCCGCAAGCCATTCTGGAAGGCTTTTCTTCTGAGCCAACGAATGAAAAGACAGGAATTGAAAGGCGATAAAAAAAAGGAAAAATACTCGTGACATTCCGTTTGATTTTTTATAAAGATATGAAAATACTTCTTTTCATGAAGCATTGCTACGCTTGCGGAAATTCGCATAAGCGCGAATAGCAAAAGTCAGAATTAAACCAATTCCAATTATACTCAACACTCCCCAAACCCAGCTTAGT
>CALCNZ010000275.1 GCA_937897625.1 uncultured Flavobacteriales bacterium | reverse complement strand
TGTCGGTTCTAAGTTCAAGGGGATTTAAATTATTGATAAGCATATTGCGAATGCCATTATCGTAGAAATAAATTTTCCGGTTGTTTTTAATCTCGTTGCGCTGATTTCTGCTGAAGCTATTCAGTTTAAAAACAATGAAATTCTTTTCTAGAAGATCAATGTATTTCGATACCGTTCCCTTGTCTATTTCAAGAAGTTTAGAAAGTTCGTTGTAAGACACTTCACTCCCTAATTGAAGCGCAAGAGCTTTCAATAGCTTGTCTAGAATTTCGGGTTTTCGGACATCTGTTAACGACAGTACATCTTTATACAAATAGCTCGATGCTAATTGTTGCAGAATTTCGCGTGCGTCTGAACGGTGATTAATAACATCTGGATACATGCCGCATACCAGTCTCTCTTCCAGTTGTTGTTCAGCTTCAACATAGCTGTTGTGCTTCTCGAATTCGTTCCAACTAATTGGATACATGAGGTATTCGAATTTCCGACCGGTAAGCGGCTCTTGAACGGATTGATTCAACTCCAGAGCAGAAGATCCACTGAGTATGAGTTGAGTTCTTTTAAACTGATCTGTAATGATTTTTGCAATTAAGCCAATGTTCGGAATTCGTTGCGCTTCATCAACAAAAACAAAATCGTTCGAGCCAATGATAGACTCCAATTTTGAAGCACCAACATTGCGAAGAAGGTTAACCGTGGTAATGTCATCGCCATTCAGAAAAAGGTGTTTCTTATCTTTTAGAAGTTCTTGAATAAGCGTAGTTTTGCCTACTTGTCGTGGGCCAATAACGACAATGGCTTTTCCTTGTGAAAAGCGTTTTTGAATGATGCTTAGCAGTTCTCGAGTAATCATAATCGCCAAATATACGTATTATTCAGCGATTATATTCACCAAAAACACATAATAATTGGTGATTAGGAGATGTTTCAAATTTGAAACATGGGAATTCATCAGAGCGAAAAACTTTTCGCCTGAATTAAAGAATACCCAAGAAATAAGATTGGATTATCTTCGAAATATGAAAAACCTGTTCGCTTTCACTTTCCTTTTTTGTTTCGGCGCGTCGCTAATGGCCCAATCAGCCTTGACTCCAACAAACAACATTCGCATCTTCGGGACAATAGAAAAAGAGGTGAGTTATAGCATTGATGATATTTTGAAATTCAATGCGGTAAATGTGGGGGACCAACTCATCTACAATCACGCAGGTGAAGTGAAAGATACTTTAAAACATCTGAAGGGAGTGCCTTTGAAAGATTTTTTAAAAGATGTACAATTCAATTATGAAAAGCCAAAAGAATTAAACGAATTCTATTTTGTCTTTACCGCTTCAGATGGCTATCGTGTAGTTTTTTCATGGAATGAAATTTATAATTCAGAGGCGGGGAATTCATTTTACATCATCACCGAAATGAAAGGCAAATCCATGAAAGAATTGGATCAGCGTATCGTATTCCTTTCATCAAAAGACCTGAAGTCTGGAAGACGCTACATCAAATGTCTTCAGTCGATAGAAATCAGGAAACTTTAGTTTCTTATGTACGGAAATTTTCCGTACATTTGAATTATGAAAACGGAGAAAAATCTTTCGTCGCGAATTGAAGTGCGACTCACTGCAGAACAGAAAGAGTTATTTGAAAACGCTGCGCAACTTGCAGGACATAGAAGTCTCAGCGATTTTATCGTGCAAACCATTCAGGCCAAAGCTTCTGAAGTGGTTAACCAACAGGCCGCATTAACCTTAAGCAAAAGAGACGCTGTAATGTTTGTCGATCTAATTACCAACGCTCCAAAGCCGAACGCTAAGCTCAAGAAGGCTTATGCCAATTATCGAAAACTTTCTATGGTAGCTGAGAAGTAATGGAGATTCTTGACAAGAAAAAACATGCGGTAGAAAAATTCAATTGCGGAAATGAAGCACTGAATCGCTATTTGACAATTCAAGCTGGACAGGACATGCGGAAGAAATTGTCGGTGTGTTTTGTTTTGAACGATGACTACACGCGAGATCTAATTGGTTATTACACCCTCTCGTCTTACTCAATTAATGCCGATGCTATTCCAGATTCATTGAAGGTTAATGCTCCTCGTAATTATTCTAGACTTCCGGCAACTTTGCTGGGACGTTTAGCTATTGATTTGAAATTTCAAGGAAAAGGGCTGGGTGAATTTGTATTGTTGAACGCGCTAGAGATCGGAAGAGCACACGTCTGAACTCCAGTCA
>CALCNZ010000274.1 GCA_937897625.1 uncultured Flavobacteriales bacterium | reverse complement strand
CCAATACAAGCTGCCAAGAATCCCCATTTGAAATCTGCTGGATCACCAGTATCTCCCACAGCACCACAAGCCAACGGAGCAATGAATGCTCCAAGGTTGATACCCATGTAGAAAATAGTGAAGGCTGCATCGATGCGCTTGTCTCCTTGCGGATAAAGCTGTCCAACCATGGTTGAGATATTCGGTTTGAAGAATCCATTTCCAACAATTAATGACAACAATCCGAGAAGCATAATCGCAGTGGCGCTTGACGGAGTGGTATAGAACATACCGCTGGTAAACATTAAGAATTGTCCAATGGCCATTAATACACCACCTACAATAATTGATTTTCTATTTCCCCAATAACGGTCTGCAACGAATCCTCCGATAAGTGGAGTCAAATAAACCAATCCGGTATAGTCACCGTAAATAGCAGATGCCAACGCTTTGTCGAAAAGCAGCGCCTTCGTTAAATACAACGTGAATAATGCGCGCATTCCGTAATACGAAAAGCGCTCCCACATTTCGGTGGTAAAGAGTAAGTACAATCCTTTTGGATGACCTTTCTGAGTAGATGCTTCAGACATAAATCTAGATGAATTAGTAAAAGTTAGGTTTCAAAAATAAGAGATAAGCAATGAAGATTGGTTACTTCACCAAGAAAGTTCCAGAAACTTGGTAATTTTCAACACCGCCGCAAATCGAAGACATTACAAGCGTGTAGAAATAAGTGCCTTGAGAGAGTTCATCTTTTCCTGGGCAATAAGCACCCGGAGAAGAGGTTTCGAACATTAACTCTCCCCAACGATTGTAAATTTTTAAATCGTATGCATTCAATAAGGCGTATAAATCGCTTTGCGCCAAGCCAGGTAAATACGGCGTCCAGCAAGCATTCAATAAATCGCCGTCGGTTAATGTAACAATGGTTGGGTATTGAACGAGGTCTATGGCAAATTGACTTGATGCGCTTTCTGTTACTGCTATGGTTTGCGTATCGGTGCAGCCAGAAGTGTTGTCTGTTGCAACCAATGTGTAATCGGCAGCGGCAGAGACGTTCGGATTGATAGCATTTATTCCGTCTACCAATATTCCATTCGCTGTGCTCCAGGCAAGGTTGTAGTTGTTCGAGTTGTTTACTGCTACATTCAAAATAGGAACAACAGGATGCAAGCAGCTCAGGGTATCCTGCGCGCCAATTGTAATTGAAGGTGTGGCGAAGTTTTCAGTAACTGCAATGTTGGCGCTCGACTCGCATCCGTTAACATTGTCAATGACAGTTACGGCATAGGTTCCGGCTGCATTCACACCAACAGAAGATGTTCCTTGTCCGGTTTGAATACCAGGTCCAGTCCATGTGAATCCGGGAGTTCCTGCATTTGTTGTTACCGTAACAACGCTAGTAGGAGTGATGCAATTCAGTTCATTCAAAGAAGAAAGGTTCGCAGTTGGAGCGTTAAAATTCGCGTTAACCGTTATGGTCTCCGTGTCGTAACAGTTGTTGTTCAACGTTGCGTTAACGGTGTAGGTTCCTGCTGCGGCAACGTTAATGCTTGGCGTAGTAGCTCCTCCATTTATGGTTCCGCCAACGGTGGTCCAGTTGAAAGCCGTATTTGGAAAACCATTTACCGTTGCTGTTAAAGTTCCGTTCGGAGCGAAGCAATTTAATAATTGAGTGCCGCCTGTTGTTAAAGCAAAATCTGAATAATCTGCTGATATGGTAATGGTATCCATGGCCTGACATATTCCTTGGTAGTCTGTAAGCACCGAGTATAAACCAGGTGCATCGACACCCACAGAAAATGCGTTGGTGTTCGTTATGAAGTTTCCGCCTGAGGTAATCCACATGAAGGTTACACCGTTAACATTGCTAATGGAACTAATGGTGGCTTGTGCATTGGCACAGCTAATAGAATTGAGGGAAGTGGCATCAACCGTTAATGGCGCAACTGTTACAACGAAATCTTGCTGTGAACTCACTCCACACAGATCTACATAATTCACGTGGTATGTTGTAGTAGTATCCGGATTTGCGATTGGACTTGCCGCAGTGGCAGAGCTTAATGCAGTTGTAGGAGTCCAAGTAAACGAACCGTTTACATCTGCGCCGCTAACGGTAAGCACTGCTGACGCTCCAGGACAAATAGTAAGGTCGTTGGTTGTGTTCAGAATATCTGGAGTCAAACAAACAGATTGAACATTGGAAGAACCGCCCGTTCCTGCGGTGAATCCCCAATTCACCATATTTTGTCCATTGAAAATAGTATTCACAATATCAATGGTTGTTTGAAGGCGAAGCACACATTCAAAATAGACAGAGAATAATTGCGTGCTCGGATCCCAAACAATTCTTACGGGATGGTTTTGTCCGTCTTCGGTGTTTGCATTGGTGGCGTTCATCTGAACGGGCCCAGCTAAGTTATCTGCAGAAGTATGGTTTACATTTCCGTTGCGTTGAATGGCAACGTGGTCGTAGTTAGGATCTGAATAAGGATTTGTATTTTGATAAGTATCGAACTCTACTGCCAAGCTTGTTCCGAAATTTAAATAACCCATACCTCCTCCGCTAGCACCAATGGCCGAAGTACCTTGTGTATGAAGCACGAAACAAATACCGTCGGCTCCATTGGCATCTGTGTATCCTAACAGCATTTCAAAAGCAAGGTCGAACGGTTGGTTCAAATCAATCTGATCGGCGTACCACACCGTTCCATTCTGAGTAGGTAAAGCAGGTGTAAGTTGGTAACAGTCGTTTCCGGTTGCAGTGGCAGATCCGTTTAGGAAATAGGCTTGTCCAAAAGTTGCAGACGCAGCTATTGAAAAGGCGAATAAAAAGAGAAGTTTTTTCATAAGGCAAAGAGTGAAGTAAATATACGCAATTACTTCATTCCACGCTCTTTTCTTAGTTGATCATACGCCTCTTGAACCTTAATAAATTTTTCTTGTGCTGCCTTTTGGTAGGCTTCACCCAAATCTTTCACTTTATCTGGATGGTATTTCATGGCCATTTTACGGAATGCTTTTTTCACTTCGTCGTCAGTAGCGTTCGCATCAATTTCCAAGATTTTATAGGCTGAAGCGGCATCTTTATAGAACATCGCTTGAATGCTTTCGTAGTCCTTTTGACTAATATTCAAATCATTTGCAATTTGCTTAATCAGCTCGGCTTCCGCTTTTGCAACCTGTCCGTCTGACTTCGCAATTCCAAATAAATAATGAAGCAATTGCAG
>CALCNZ010000273.1 GCA_937897625.1 uncultured Flavobacteriales bacterium | reverse complement strand
GGTGGATAAACAGATCCACCAGCTTTTTGATATAAGTAATGTCTTCCGTTTCCGTCAGTTTTCAAGATGCTATCCATAACACCGTTGTCTTCTTCAGTAGGCTCAAGAAGCACTGCTCCTGCGCCGTCTCCGAAAAGAACACACGTTGTGCGATCGGTGTAATCGACAATGCTCGACATCTTGTCGGCACCTACAACAACAACCTTTTTGCATTTTCCTGTTTCAATGAATTGAGAACCGGTTGCAACGGCAAAAAGAAATCCTGAACACGCAGCACCTAAGTCATATCCCCAAGCGTTTTTCGCACCAATCTTGTCACAAATAATGTTTGCGGTTGCTGGGAAAACGTGATCCGGAGTAACTGTTGCGCAAATAAGCAAGTCAATATCCATCGGAGAAATACCGCGCTTTTCGCACAATACTTTCACCGCTTCAACAGCCATATCGCTGGTTCCAAGTCCTTCACCTTTCAAGATGTGACGTTCTGAAATACCTGTGCGCGAGCGAATCCACTCGTCGTTGGTATCTACCATTTTCTCTAAATCTGCGTTTGTCAGAAGGTCTGGTGGAAGGTAACCGCCTATTGCGGTAATGGCTGCTCTCATGTGTGTGATAAATTGAAGATGCGAAGATAACACATGCAAGCAAGATACTCCGTAAGATTCTTCGAAAGATGCCAAATGCTATGGCAAGATACTCCGTAAGATTCTTCGAAAGATGCTTCGCAAGATATCTTCGATAAGATTTTGAATAAAACACGAAAACCTCCGTGTAGAATAATTGCTTTTAAAACAACTACTCTACCGAAGGTTCTACGAAGTTCTACGGAACGTTCTACGAAGTTCTACGTTCGCTCGCGAACGTTAGGCTTCTTTCTCTGCGAGAACTTTTCCTTTGTAGTACAACTTTCCTTCGTACCAGTGTGCGTGGTGGAAAAGGTGTGGTTGACCAGTAGTGGTGCAAGTAGAAACATTAGGTGTTTCTAACTTGTAGTGCGTTCTGCGCTTTGCTTGACGCGTTTGGGAAATCCTGTGTTTGGGATGTGCCATGGGTTCTTATTTAAAAAGTTATTCTTCCTCGTCGGAAGGATCAAATTCATCTGTGTCAAAATCTTTGAGGTCTTTCCAGATGCTGTCTGCGTTTTCTTCTACTCGGTAGGTATTCAAGGCGCCTAAGACAACTGGGTTACAGTCGGCTTCTTTGCTGTGTATTCTTCTTGTGGGAAGAGCAAGCAAGGCCATTTCATACATCCGTCGCTTAATATCCAATTGGTATTCGCTTGGTCCAAGGATCCAAACATCGTCTTCGTCGGTGTTTGTCTTGTCACCAAATTTTACCAAAAGGTGATCAACGTTTTCAACGTGAATCCAAGTGTCTTCAGCACATCTGTCGCAGGGCAGTAAGACTTCTCCTTCCACTTGCAGGTCTAGGACCAGCATGTTTTGTTTTTTGTCTAAAGTGCCTGTGACATTCAGTTTTGATTCTTGAATTTCACTGTCGGGAAAGTCTGCAAAGAACGATTTGTCCAATTCGAAACTCAATTCATGCACTCCCAATTTCCAGCCTGAAAAGTTCAGGATATAAAGTGAATCTTGCATAGATAGATTTTCAAAAGGACGGCAAAGATACATCGGTTTTTGGGAAAAACAACATTTTTATACACTTTACACACTTTGTGTGATGACGGCGTAGCCGATGACCGCAAAGCGGATGACCTTCTTCGAAGGATGACACCGAAGGTGATGACGAACAAGTTCGATGACCGCTTCGCGGAGCGTCATCCCAAAGGGTCATCGCGAAGCGTCATCCACGAAGTGGTCATCACGTAGTGTCATCCGGAACGGTCATCACGTAGTGTCATCCGGAACGGTCATCGCGAAGCGTCATCCCAAAGGGTAATCAAAAAAACTCGTTTTTTTGTTGAATTAGCATATATTTGCCCCCAATCCTAACGAAAAATTCAAAAAACGATGAATAATTCAGAAATTCAAGATCTAATCAAATTCGTTGCGAAAAGTGGCGTAAGTGAAGTGGAAATCACACAAAAAGATTTCAAAATCACCATTAAGACTCCGGGAAAAGGAAAGCAAGAATTCGTTCAAGTGACTGCTGCGCCTGTAATGGCTGCGCCTGCTCCAATGGCTATGCCTGCTGCTGCGCCGGCACCTGTTGCTGCTGCACCTGCTGCGCCTGTTGCTTCAAATCTTATTGAGATCAAGAGCCCAATGATTGGTACTTTCTACCGTTCTTCAGCTCCTGAAAAACCTGCATTCGTTGAGGTAGGTTCTGAGATTAAAGCTGGAGATAAAGTATGTATCGTTGAGGCAATGAAATTATTCAACGAGATCGAATCTGAAGTTTCAGGTAGAATCGTAAAGATTTTGGTGAACGACATGTCACCTATTGAATTTGATCAACCTTTATTTTTGGTTGAACCAGCATAATTGCACTTAAACACTACTTCTCATGTTTAACAAAATACTAATCGCCAATCGCGGCGAAATTGCGCTACGTGTTATTCGCACGTGCAAAGAAATGGGTATTAAAACGGTTGCGGTTTATTCAACTGCAGACCGCGATAGTCTTCATGTTCGCTTTGCAGATGAGGCCGTATGCATTGGACCTCCTTCGAGCAAAGATTCTTATTTGAAGATTTCAAATATTATTGCTGCCGCTGAAATTACCAACGCCGATGCTATTCACCCGGGATATGGCTTCCTTTCTGAAAACGCTACCTTTTCAAAGGTGTGTAAGGAAAATGGAATCAAATTCATTGGGGCTTCTCCGGAAATGATCGACTCTATGGGCGATAAGTCTTCGGCTAAGCAAACCATGCGCGACGCTGGCGTTCCTACCATTCCTGGTAGCGACGGACTTATTGAAAGTCTTGATCACGCGAAAGAATTGGCGAAAGGAATTGTTTATCCAGTTATCTTGAAAGCTACCGCGGGCGGTGGTGGAAAGGGTATGCGCGTAGTGAACAGCGAAGACGAAATGGAAAGCGCTTGGGAAATGGTGAAACGCGAAGCCGGTGCTGCCTTCGGAAACGATGGTATTTACATGGAAAAATTCGTGGTTGAACCTCGTCACATTGAAATTCAAATTGCAGGCGACCAATACGGAAAAGCTTGTCACCTTTCAGAACGCGATTGTTCTATTCAAAGAAGACATCAGAAATTAGTAGAGGAAACTCCTTCACCATACATGACTCCTGAATTGCGCGAGCGCATGGGAGAAGCTGCGATTAAAGCTGCTTTGGCTGTGGGATACGAAGGTGTTGGAACAGTAGAATTTTTGGTCGACAAAGACCGCAACTTCTACTTCATGGAAATGAATACACGTATTCAAGTAGAGCATACCATTACTGAAGAAGTGATAGACTACGACTTGGTGAAGGAGCAAATTAAGTTGGCTGCGGGTGAACCTATTTCTGGAAGAAATTATTATCCAACCATGCATGCCATTCAGTGTCGTATTAACGCTGAAGACCCTTACAAAAACTTCATGCCTTCTCCTGGAAAAATCACCGACTATCATTGCCCTGGCGGCCACGGTGTTCGCATAGATGCTCACGCCTATGCTGGATACGTGATTCCCCCGTTCTACGATTCGATGATTTCGAAATTGATTACTGTTGCTCAAACACGTGAAGAAGCCATTGCCAAAATGCAAC
>CALCNZ010000272.1 GCA_937897625.1 uncultured Flavobacteriales bacterium | reverse complement strand
TCAAGTATACACGGGCTTCATCTACGAAGGTCCTTCCATCGCTCGCAACATCGCTAACCACATCAATTAATCCGCACCGCGGTCTTCGGCTTCGCCGTCATCCACGAAGTGGTCATCAATCGTAGATTGTCATCACGACTTGTCGTGTCATCGCAACGCGTTGCGTCATCGCGAAGCGTTATCTCTCCACCGAAGAATCGGCCTCTCCACTGCATAATAAAGCAACGAAGATGCTCCAATCACAATTCCCCAGTATCCGAAGTATTTCATTATTCCATCTGCATTTCCTGTAACTGGATAATTCTTTCCAATTACCTGAGCAACCAAAGCAAGATTGATCAAATACATGGAATACGAAATCTTACTTACGTGAGTCACCGCGCCAACCAAGCGTTTCCAAGAAGATGTTATTCCTTCAAACCAAGGAAGAATGAATGCAATAGCTAATGGTGTTATGCTGAAATAAAAAACTTGACGATAAAACGTAGCATTCGATGCGTCGCTATTCAACAAGAATATGACAATGGCCAATCCTAAAACGAGCGCAAACCTCTTCCACTTGTCCCAAAAGTTTTTATAAAAATAAAATATCCATGCCAATAACAATCCGAATGAAATCGCGTCAAGGCGCATCAACACGACCTTTCGCACCTTCACATCGAACCAAAAATCGTCGAGCGTTGCATCGAATGAATAAGCGCGATAGAGCATCGGGCCGAGCATAAGCACGAAGGTCACAATTAAAAAAGAAACTTTCAATTTGAACTTCTTCAACAACAACCACAACATCAACGGCGTAAAAATATAGAACCACTCCTCCACCGCTAAACTCCACGACTCCCAGAAAAATCCAACCAACGGCTTCGAAAAATTTTGAAGGAAGACTATGAACTTCCATCCGAAAACAGTCAGGTCACCTGAAATAATTCCGTACGAAACGAAAAGAAAATTCAACAATAAAATCAAATAATAATTCGGCAGCGTCCTCAACCATCTTCTCTTCCAGAAATGCGCAACATCACTCCAATTCATGCCTTCAGACATGGTGCGCAAAATAATTCCACCGATTAAAAATCCGCTTAACACAAAAAATAAATCAACGCCGTCTAACATTTTAAAGAATGGAAAATTCTCTAACGAGGTTTCATTCAATAAAAATTTTCCATGAGAAAAAACGACCAAGAGTATGGCTATCGCTCGAAAAAGATCGAGTCCGAAATTTCGATCAATGGCCTTATTCATTCGTTCCCCAACGTTCTTGAAGCCACTTCAAAATGGCAGCTTCCTTTGGATTGTTTCCTGGAATATAAAATTCTGATGATGAAATTTCACTCGGAAGAAATTCTTGACGAACGAAATTTCCTTCGTGCGCGTGCGCGTATTCGTAGTTCTTTCCGTATCCCAATTCTTTCATCAGCTTCGTCGGAGCGTTGCGCAAATGCATCGGAACAGGAAGATCTCCTGTTTGCTCTACCAACGCCAATGCCGCATCTATAGCGGTATACACCGAATTGCTCTTTGCGCTGGTTGCCAAGTAAACCGTACACATGCTCAATGGAATGCGAGCCTCCGGCCATCCAATGTTTTGCACCGCACGGAATGTTGCTTCCGCAATAAGCAGTGCATTCGGATTCGCTAATCCAATATCCTCCGAAGCAAGAATCACCAATCTTCGCGCAATGAACAACGGATCTTCGCCGCCCTTAATCATACGCGCCAAGTAATACGTTGCTGCCTGCGCATGACTTCCTCTTACACTTTTAATAAACGCGGAAATAACATCGTAATGCATTTCACCGGTCTTGTCGTAACGTGCAGCGTTGGTTTGAATGACATTCTCTACCGACTCGTTCTTCACCACACAGGGAGAATCTGGAATCGATTCAACCACCAATTCCAAAACGTTCAACAGCCTGCGCGCATCGCCGCCGCTGTATTTCAAGAGCGACTGCGTTTCTTCTAATTGAATATTTTTCGCGCGAAGTATTTCATCGCGAACAATCACATCTTCCAACAACTGATTCAACTCGTCTTTCGACAAGGCGTTCAACGTATAGACTTGAGAACGCGAAAGCAACGCACCGTTCACTTCGAAAGAAGGATTCTCTGTGGTTGCACCAATCAACGTTACAACTCCTTTTTCTACGGCACCTAAAAGAGAGTCTTGCTGACTTTTTGAAAAGCGATGAATCTCGTCAATGAATAGAATCGCACTCTTTTGAAACAACCCGCCCTTCCCTGCTTGATCCAACACTTCACGAATTTCTTTTACTCCGCTATTAATTGCACTTAAGGAAAAGAACGGACGTTGCTGTGTTTGCGCAATGATGTTCGCAAGCG
>CALCNZ010000271.1 GCA_937897625.1 uncultured Flavobacteriales bacterium | reverse complement strand
ATGTTCTTCCTGCATTCGTAGGTCCTAAGACATTGGTTATTATTTCCAGCTACAGCGGAGAAACCGAAGAAACAGTTGCAGCTTACAATGAAGCGAAAGCGAAAGGTGCTACCATTTCTTGCATCACGAGTGGTGGAAAGATTGCAGCAGCGGCAGCAGCAGACGGATACAACTGCATTATTATTCCTGGTGGAAAACCGCCAAGAAGTATGTTCGGATATAGTTCTGTTCAAGTGTTATTCACGTTGAAGGCTTACGGTATTTACAACGGAAATTTCGAAGCTGAGATCAGCAATGCAATTGATTTAATTCACGCTGAAATCGCGAACATTCGAACAGAAACTAAATCTATTGCTGAGAAAATTGTTTCTCGCATCCCCGTGTTATACAGTGAAGCAAGCTACGAAGGTGTTGCTATTCGTTGGAGACAACAAATCAACGAGAACTCTAAAATGCTTTGCTGGCACCACGTTTTCCCGGAAATGAACCACAACGAATTGGTGGGTTGGACAGGCGGAGATAATCGTGTTGCTGTGTTAATGCTTCGCACAGAAGACGATCACAAGCGTTCACAAATTCGCATGGACATCTGTAAAAAATTAATGGGTGAAAAGTGTGATACCATCATTGAAATTCACGCAAAAGGTTCAAGCAGACTTGAACGAGCTTATTACTTGATTCACTTGGGTGATTGGTTAAGCATTGATCTTGCGGAATTGCGCAACGAGGATGCAACAGCCATCCCAGCAATTATCTTCTTGAAAAACGAGCTTTCGAAAATATGAGTAAACCCGTTGTTTCCTTCAAAGACTTAGGCCATGCGCCCTACAAGGAAACATGGGATTTTCAGGAAGAGCTATTTGAACGAAACGTTCAACGGAAACTTCAAAACAGATTAGAAGGAAAGGCCGACGGAGAGGGAACAGAGGATGTTCTTCTCTTTGTTGAGCATCCGCATGTTTACACGCTTGGAAAAAGCGGCGATGCTTTTCACTTATTGGTTTCTGAAGAGAAACTAAAAGAGATTGGCGCAACGTATTATCCAATCAACAGAGGCGGAGATATTACCTATCACGGTCCGGGACAAATTGTGGGCTATCCACTTTTGGACCTCGAGCATTTCTTCACCGACATTCACAAATA
>CALCNZ010000270.1 GCA_937897625.1 uncultured Flavobacteriales bacterium | reverse complement strand
ACTAAGATGGTTTCGTTTTCTGATATTAGAATTACATTGCCCGTCATTATGTGATTCCGTAACATTTAAAAGCAGGTCATCGAATTTTTTAGTTTTAGGTGCTTACAAATTTCCAGATAAAATTCGTTTTTTGAAAAATGGAGTATAGAATCCAAGCGCTATGGATACGCCTATGGCTACAACAAAAGGAAGGTAAGAGTGCATGCTCTTTCCAACAAAAAACGAAATGAGAATTCCCAAGGCTGTGGTAACCATGTGCGCAAGAATTACCACCCTTCGCTTCACCTTTGTTTCAACATAAACGGCATCGGGCTTATTTATACGATCTACACGCACATCGAAATAATCGTTAATGAAGTTGCCTCCAGCCGTTAAAAGCACAATGGTGAAGATCATTCCAATGAACTGCATCCATTCTTTAAAATCACTTGGAGCAATGGTGTGCGCATAGCCAAAACGAAAGGCGAACATGGCAAAGACAATCATTAAGAGATTGTTCGGTCTTGACATTTTGAAAAGAGCCTGAATCATAGTTGGATTATTATGGGTTGAAGGTAGTGAAAACTTTTACTTCAGATTGAATGTCAATACTTCCTGTTTGAATCGGATAGTACAAGTCGCCAAGAACAACCTTGTTCTTCACTGTGCGAATCTTGGCGAGTTCGCGCATGACATCGGTTCGGTATTCGCCGGTATCTGGATTCACATTAATCATGCGGCATCTTCCGCAAGGCTTTGCTTTGCGTAAGACGACATCCCCGATTTGAATGGCTTGCCATTCATCTTCTTCGAAAGGGATAGAAGTTTGAAAAAGTAAATTCGGACGGAAGTAACGTGCGTCTATGGGTTCTTCAAGTTTCGCATTCAATGCGTCAAGCGAAGCTGTTCCCAATATTAGAATTGGAAAACTATCGGCGAATGAACTGGGCGTTTGTTCTCCGGTTAGCGGAGCAGTCTCTATTCGTTCGGGTTGAACAGGCATGCGAATGAGTCGAACTTTTTCCTTCAAAAAATCTGAAAAGAATTCGTTCAATTGTTCGCTCTGTTCTATTCCGAAAACGTCAGAATCCCAAACTTTCGATTCAATTTTTTCGGAAGGAAATTCTTCGGATTGAATGGAAAGGTTTACTGTTTTTGTGTTGAAGGAAAATTGAAATCCAGTTTCAATTGCGGTAGTCTTCACCAGCGAGAGTTCAGGTCTCTCGCGACGTGTAATGAATTTGTTTTCCGAATCTACAAGCATCCAATTTCGATCGAAGTCAAGCCCATGAGGTCGGACTTCCACGCGTTGCAGTTCAACGGGGTTTAACGATTTAATGGGATAAATTGAAATTGCCTTCAACATAAAAACGAAGGTAGCGCATGTCTGATGTATTTTTGCACCACATGAATTTGCAGAACAATTTATTGCTTCGCGCCGCGAAGGGCGAGCAAGTGGAACGCACCCCTGTTTGGGTGATGCGTCAGGCAGGAAGAGTCCTTCCCGAATACAGAGCCACTCGCGCAAGAGCGGGCTCGTTCATTACGTTGGTTCGCACGCCGGAGTTGGCTTGTGAGGTTACCCTTCAGCCTGTTGATATTTTGGGAGTTGACGCCGCCATTATTTTTTCAGACATCTTGGTTATCCCAGAAGCCATGGGATTGCCGTATGAAATGGACGAAGGGAAGGGACCTCGTTTTCCGAACACCATTAAAACGAAGGAAGATTTAGCGAAGCTTTCAACCACAGAAATTGAAGGCAAACTGAATTATGTGGCGGAAGCCTTGAAGTTAACCAAGCAAGAGTTGAATGGAAGAGTTCCGTTGATTGGATTTGCAGGCGCGCCTTTCACATTGTTTTGTTACATGATCGAAGGTCAGGGAAGCAAAGAGTTCGCAAAGGCTAGACGCATGATGCGCGAAAATCCGGAATTGGCGCACGCATTGCTATCAGCCATTTCCGATGCAACTATTTCTTACGTGAAAATGCAAATTGCTTCGGGAGCCGATTTGATTCAGCTGTTCGATTCATGGGCGGGAGTGTTGGGACCGGATTCATACCGCGAGTTTTCACTTCCATACATCAATAGAATTTTAGCAGCAATACCAGAGGTTCCAAGAACAGTATTCGCGAAAGGGGCGTGGTATGCGATTGAAGATTTTGCAAAATCGCCGTGCGAGACCATTGGACTCGATTGGACGGTTCAACCAGAATTGGCACGGAAATGGGCAGGAGCGAAAACAGTGCAAGGAAACTTAGACCCTTCGGTGCTCTACGGAGACTTCGCTAGCATTAAAAAAGCCTCGAGAGAAATGCTTCAAAAGTTTGGAACTCAAAAACATATTGCTAACTTAGGCCACGGAGTTTATCCAGATATTTCTCCCGATAACCTAAAATGCTTTATTGACACCATAAAAGAATACCCTAACGAAAAGTAAAATGATTATGAAACGTTTATTATTAGCTGTATTGACGCTTGCAGTTGTTGGAGCAACGGCTCAAAAGAAAACTGATAAGGCTGCAGCAGAGCCAAAAGGAATTGTTCCGAATGGTAATTTCGATGACTTTGAATTCAAATCGTTGAAGACCCCGAATCAAGTTGATTTAGCATTGCCTTGGATTTCTCCGAATGTAACAATGGGAGATCTATTCTCGAAAGGAGTAAAGAGCCCAAAGATTCAAGTTCCAACAAACGAACACGGTGTTCAAGACCCAGCGTCGGGTTCAAGCTATGCGGGATTCAGAGCGTATTCAAAAGATCCAAAGAAAGCAAGAACTTATCTAGAAGTGAAGTTGAATCAAAAGCTTGTAAAAGGGCAGCAGTACTGCATTCGCTACAGTTTAAGTTTAGCTGAGCTTTCTAAGTTTGCGGTGAACAACGTTGGGGTTTACGTTACTGAAAAGAAATTACAGTATTCAAAAGACAACGCAATCATGGTTGAACCACAAGTGACTATCACTGACAATGTGCCTGTAAACATTATGGATTCATGGGAGCACATTTGCGGAACATTCACAGCTGCGGGTGGTGAAGAGTACATCGTAATCGGTGGATTCGGAGCGGAAGACAAAATGAAAATTGAAAAGATGAAGAAGCCGGCAGGTGTTGCAGGCACTGTAATGAACGAGGCTTACTACTTCATAGACAATGTTGAAATTGTTGCGATTGAGGCGAAGAGCCAATGCAACTGTTCAAAGAAAAGCAAGCCTCAAGCACAATTCATCTACAGCAGCTCTGTTGCTCGTGAGACAGGTGCTAAGCCAGCAGATATCGTAAACACAACAGTGGTTTATTTCGCTGGATTATCTGAAATGGTTCCTGGACAATTCGATTCGAATATTGAAGAAATTGCGGCATTAATGAAATCGAATCCAACGATGAACATTGAATTAATTGGACATGCAGATGCAGATGAAATTGCTGAAGCGAAAGTAGATGAAGAAGTTGCGAATATGGCCGAAAAGCGCGCCAATTCAGTGAAAGATGCATTGGTTGGTTTTGGAATTAATGCAGTTAGAATTACGGTTACTTCGGTAGATGATACACAACCAGCAAGTACATTCAATTCACCTTCAGGACACGCACAGAACCGACGCGTTGTCTTCAAAGTGAAATAAGATTTAAAGAACTTTTTGAAGGGGAGTAGCAATAAAATGCGCTCCCCTTTTGTTTTCTGGTTAAATTCGGAGCATTGAAGAAATTGATACGATATAGTTTATTCCTCTTAGCGCTAAGTTTCCTGACAGAGATAGGTCTTGCTCAGAACTTGGTTTTAAACGGTAGCTTCGAAGAACATCAAGGTTGTCCAGTCGATTTCAATCAGAGTCAGCTCACGCATATTGTTTCATGGAAACAGCCTGGACAAGGAACTCCCGATTACTTTAACAGTTGCAGCAAAGCTGTGGGTGTTCCGAAAAATGTTTTTGGGAATGAAAGTGCAGCAACTGGAGAGGCCTATGCGGGATTTGTCAATTACACCTTCAACAAAAAAAATTACCGCGAATATTTAACATCAGAGTTAAGCCGTCCCTTGAACCCAGGCGAATTGGTGTGCATTGAAATTAGTATTTCTTCCGCCGATTATTGCAACTTCGTTACGGATGGTTGCGGAATAGTCTTAAGTAAAAACGAGTTGCATCAGAAAGGTATGGCTTGTATTGAAATGCCTGCTACAATAGAGAATCCGCATTTGTACATACTGGACCAGCGCGAGGGTTGGGTGAAAATGGGAGATATTTACAGAGCCTCGGGGGGAGAGCGATTTATTACCATAGGTAATTTCAAAAACGATCGGGACACAAAGATTCTTCACAGCACAGGGAATGACAAGGGAATGGGCGATTACAGCTATTTGTTTGTAGACGATGTTGTGGTGAAGGCTGTAAAATCGAAGGAAGAATGTTCGTGTGAAAATGATATTCTCGAATCGTTGGTTTTCGATCCACCGCTTCAATTGAGTCAGTATGATGAAATTCGCTTGGACGATGTGCTCTTCGATTTCGATAGGTTCAATTTGACAGACAGTGCGAAAAAAGAGCTTGATGAGGTGTATGTTTTATTGAAGAAAAACAAGTCTATGTACCTGGAAGTTCAAGGACACACAGACAGTCGGGGAAAAGATGAATACAACGTTAACTTGTCGAAGAACAGAGCAGAAGCTGTTGTTGGCTACCTTTTAAAAAAGGGCATCGATCGCTCTCGTTTGGAAATAAAATACTTCGGGTCAACCAAGCCAATTACCTCGAATGATTCAGACGAGGGCAGAGCTAAAAACAGGAGAGTAGAATTTAGAATTCTGAAAAAACGATTCGAGTTAATTCAGGCCAGCTAGTTAACTGGTTTTTGAATTGATACTGTCCCAAATTACGTCTTTCAATTGA
>CALCNZ010000269.1 GCA_937897625.1 uncultured Flavobacteriales bacterium | reverse complement strand
CTTATCGCATTCATCATGCGGTTTCAACGGATGGATTAAATTGGGAAGTAGATCAGCACGATTGCATTCAATTTCAAAACGAAGATGAATTCGGATTTGGAAGACCTTGGGTCATGAAAACCAATTTCGGTTATGAAATGTACTACAGCGTTCGAACGAAGTCAATGGGCTATCGCCTGGGCTATGCAAGATCTGCAGACGGATATACGTGGGAACGAAAGGATAGTGAACTCAATTTTTCTGTCGGAAGTGAAGACTGGGAAAACGAGTCAGTGTGCTATCCGTGTGTGGTGGATGTGAATGGAAGAAGATTTCTATTTTACAACGGAAATCAAAATGGGAAAACAGGTTTCGGCGTAGCCGTTTTGGAGGATGAACGATGAGAATAATTCGCTACACAGAAGCGTATCGCGCGCAATGGGAAGCCTTCGTTTCCAACAGTAAAAACGGAACGTTTCATCTGTCAAGAAATTTCATTGACTACCACGGAACGAAGTTTAACGACCATTCGCTGCTCGCTTTCGATGAAGAAAAATTGATTGGACTTTTACCCATGAATGAAGTGGATAAGAATGTATACAGTCATCAAGGATTAACCTACGGCGGTTGGATTTTATCTTCAGAAATTCGTCTGCATGAATTTCATGAAGTGTTCAAGCGTTTTCTGAACTACTTGTCAGATATGGGTTTTGAAGCCTTGCATTACAAAACTATTCCATACATGTATCACCAACTTCCTTCACAAGAGGACATACACATGATGCATTTGGCTGGGGCAATTTGTAGCGGTCAGCATGTGAATCCAGTTATCATGCCTTCCAATGTTCCTGCTTTCCAAGAGCGCAGAATTCGTGGAATGAAAAAGGCTTTGAAAGAAGGAGTTCGCATTGAACTTTCGGAAAATATTGATGCCTATTACACAATCGTTGAAGATTTATTGAAGGCGTATGATTCAAAGCCTGCGCATTCGCGAGAAGAATTGATTGATTTGAAAAATCGATTTCCGAATGAAATAATCTTGCATGCTGCGTTTGTTGGAAATGAAATGTGCGGAGGGATACTTTGTTTTGAAACGCCCAACTGTGTGCGCTTTCAATACATAGCTTCAACATTAGAAGGGAAAGACAAGGGAGCGTTGGATTTACTTTTCGCAACGCTCATTCAAGAGACGTATTCGAAAAAGAATTTCATCGATTTCGGGACAAGCACAAA
>CALCNZ010000268.1 GCA_937897625.1 uncultured Flavobacteriales bacterium | reverse complement strand
GCTCTTCCGATCTCCTGAAAAGCAAATTCGCGAATTACTTTCGAAATATGGAAAGAAAGCGCAGTTGGTATGGTGTCAGGAAGAGCCCGAAAACATGGGCGCTTGGAGCTACATGATGCGTGCGTTGCGCGACTTAAACTTAGACGTTGTAAGTTTGCCAGCATCTGCTTCTCCGGCAACAGGTTCTCCGCGTGTGCATGAGATGCGAATGAATAAAATGATAACCACCTTGTTTGATAAGGTTTCTAAAGCCTAAAAAATAGAAGTATGTCAGTAATTGAAATTAAAGTTCCCTCTCCAGGTGAGAGTATTAGCGAAGTTCAGATTGCCAACTGGGTTGTAAAGTCTGGAGACTTCGTTCAAAACGGACAAGTGATTGCGGAAATTGATTCCGACAAAGCTACCTTGGAGATGACAGCTGAAGCGTCTGGTGAAATTACCATTCTTGCTGAAGCGGGCGATACTGTAGCGGTTGGAGCAACAGCGGCAACCATTGACACCTCGAAGCAAGGCAACGCGCCTGCGCCGCTTGCCGCGCCGAAAGTGGAAGCGGCCCCGGCTGCTGCACCAGCCCCTGCGCCCGCTGCTGCGCCATCTCCTGGACCAGCACCGAGTTATGCAGCGGGCCACGCGGCCCCTGCTGCTGCGAAGATGATGGCTGAGAACAATGTGACTGCTGCGCAAGTAAGCGGAACAGGTCCTGGTGGAAGAATTTTGAAAAGCGATGTAGCTGCAGCAATGTCAGCCGGTTTCGATACAAATGCTGTCCCTGCTAGAACTGGAGAAAGAACCGAGCGTCGCGAAAAGATGACCATGCTTCGCAAGAAAGTTGCCGAGCGTTTGGTTTCTGTGAAGAACAACACTGCTATGCTAACCACCTTCAATGAGGTGAACATGAAACCAGCAATGGATCTTCGCTCGAAATACAAAGAATTATTCAAAGAGAAACACGGTGTTGGTCTTGGCTTCATGAGCTTGTTCACCAAAGCTGTTTGTGAAGCGCTTCAGCAATTCCCTGCTGTGAACGCTCGCATTGACGGAACCGATATTGTATACAACGATTTTTGTGATGTTGGAATTGCAGTTTCAACTCCGAAAGGATTGATGGTTCCAATTGTAAGAAATGCTGAAATGCTTTCACTTGCCGATATTGAAAAAGGCATTGGTGGATTAGCGAAGAAAGCGCGTGACGGGAAAATTACCGTAGATGATATGCAAGGCGGAACCTTTACCATCACGAACGGTGGGGTATTCGGATCTATGCTTTCAACACCAATCATTAACCCTCCGCAAAGCGCTATTCTAGGCATGCACAACATTGTTGAGCGCCCTATCGCTGAAAACGGACAAGTGGTTATTCGTCCAATTATGTACATCGCATTAAGCTACGACCACCGCATTATCGACGGAAGAGAAAGCGTAGGTTTCTTGGTGAAGGTGAAAGAAATGTTAGAGAATCCAGAACGCATGTTGTTTGGTGGAAAAACCGCCGAAGAGGTGCTCTTGGGACTGTAATTACTTAGAACGATTTTAAATACTTGTTGAAAGGAGGCTTGCCTCCTTTCTTTTTGTTTGAAACTTTGAAGTTTCGTGCGAAAAAACACTTCGAAAAACTATGTTAATCCGTTGTTCCTTCTAACTTTGCGACGCCCTAAAATGGGCTCCTGCAAGAAATGGAAAAAACATCACACCTTTGGGAATATCTTCCCATCGTTTTCATGGCACTCGTTGCCGCTGGATTTGTTGTCACCACTATGTTGCTGACGCACCTGCTTGGTCCGAAGAGAAAAACTAAAATTAAGAACGAGGCATTCGAATGCGGAATTGAGTCCGTTGGAAATGCGCGTACGCCTTTTTCAATCAAATATTTCTTGGTTGCCATTCTATTCGTGTTGTTCGACGTTGAGGTTATCTTCATGTATCCTTGGGCGGTGAACTTCAGAGAACTCGGAGTGTTTGGATTGTGGGAAATGTTCACCTTCATGGGATTAATGGTAGTAGGCTTGCTCTACATCATCAAGAAAGGCGCATTAAACTGGGAGAAATAAAAAACTTTTAATACAACAGAAATGAGTGTAAACATTGATCCAAGCCACAAGCCAGACGGTTACGAAGGCGCAGGATTCTTCGCAACGTCATTAGACAAAGCTGTTGGAATGGCTCGAGCCAATTCACTATGGCCTTTGCCATTCGCAACTTCATGTTGCGGAATTGAGTTCATGGCTACCATGGCTTCTCACTACGACCTTGCCCGCTTCGGGTCAGAGCGTTTAAGCTTCTCACCAAGACAAGCCGACTTGTTAATGGTTATGGGAACGATCTCAAAAAAGATGGGCCCAATTTTACGCCAAGTGTACGAACAAATGGCAGAACCAAAATGGGTTCTAAGTATGGGCGCTTGTGCTTCTTCAGGAGGAATCTTCGATACCTACAGCGTCCTTCAAGGAATTGATAGAATTATTCCGGTTGACGTATACGTGCCTGGCTGTCCACCACGTCCAGAGCAAATTTTAGAAGGTATTTTAAAAATACAAGAGTTAGTTGGAAACGA
>CALCNZ010000267.1 GCA_937897625.1 uncultured Flavobacteriales bacterium | reverse complement strand
GTGCTCAGACGAGGACATCGCCTGGTTCTACGACGTCGACGCCTCCCGGGACTCGGTGCTCGAGGACGTGCTGCGCGGCTGGCTCGCTCTGGGCCCGGCCGTCGTCGTCGTCACCCGCGGCAAGAAGCCGTCCTCGGGGATGTAGTTGGCGCCTTTCATGAAGATGGACTTTCCATTCACTTTGAAATAAAAACTTTCGCCAAATTCATCGGGCTTGTTCACCAACTCAATCGTGCGCACTCCCGCTTTCATGACGCGGGTATTTGCTTTTCCACTCGCTGTTTGAAGGGTGCATTGCACCAAATACATAAACGGAGTTCCCGCTTCATTTGGCCACCACAACTTCGGCTCGTTCAACTCAAAAGGAAAAATAAAATCATGCTCACCAACGCGCGAAACAAATTCTTCCTTGAAAATTTGTCCGCCGAAATTAAAGGCCACCGATACTTTTTCTTCTTTGTCTGCGCGGTAATGAATGTGCGCGCGCATCTGGGCTTTTCCTTCATTCAACGAAAGCGTTTCCACTCCAAACGTTTCGAAAAGCATGTCGGTATGCCCCACCAGTTCAATGTTTTTTGTTATTCCGCAAGTCACCAATTTCGGTCCCCAGTCCCAACCGAAGTGATACTGAGGCTTTCTGCACACCGCGCGAATGCTATCTCCTGGAAGAGGTAAGATGCGTTCGCTTAATTTTTGTTTCGCGTAGGCTTCGGCCGGAGAGAAAACAATGCGCAACTTATTTCCTTTCGGAAGAATTTTTCCTTTCACATCGAAATCGAATTGAACGAATGCATTGTTCGTTTCACCCAGAAAAAAATCGTTCAGAAAAACTTTCGCGTACGTGTCAATTCCATTTAATCGCAATTCAATTTTATCGTGAAGAAGAATGTTCGGTTCACAAACAAAATCGTTCAAGGTGTATTCCCAACTTTTTTCTCCCACCCATTGAACATCGTTTTCATTCGTGCCAATCAAGGGATCTGCAATTTTTTTATTCAACACCAAATCGCGATGAACATTGCCAGGCACTGCGCAGGACATGATTTCTGATTTGCCTTGTTCGTTGAAAACCCACGTCATGAAAGGCGAAGTTAAATTCTGCTTTGCGCTTAACGATTGCGCGGAAAGAGTGTTCATGAAAAAGGCGAATAAAATAAAAAGTGCTAATCGCATATTCTATCTGTTGTGTTTTGCGTTTTGAAGCGATGGGCGCTTTCCGAAAATTTTCATTTCAATCAATGCTCTCAGATAACCCCATCCATATCCTAAATGTAAAATGAAAAAGCTTAACAAAGTTGAACGTGGCTCTTTACTTTTCGATTTTGCAGCGAACACCAACGCAAGAATGAAATACAGTAAAAGGGGAATCGCCAAGAACAACGAATATTTCGGGAAGACAATATTCGTAAGCACAAGTATGATCAAATAACAGACGAAGGTAAACGGAACCAATTGTCGCGCCGTCGTAATTTGTCCGTGAAGAATGTTCACATACACCTTCCAATAGCCGTATTGGTAGTACTGTTTAAGCAGTTTTCTTAACGTTCCACGAACGTAGTACTTCGATTGCAATTCGGTGTTTAAATAACACTTCATTCCATTTACTTCCATGCGGAAGTTGAACTCGTCGTCTTGATTGCGAATAAGCTCTTCTCTGAAATAACCAATCTTCTCGAAGACTTCTTTCTTATACATGCCGAAGGCAACGGTGTCTACGAATCCGTTTTTGTTTCCTGTTCTGAAGTGGGCGTTGCCAACGCCAAACGATGAAGACATGGCGCATCCAATGGCCTGAGAAGTTACATCTTGGTATTCATTCACAATGAGTCCGCCTACGCAGTCTGCTTCCGGATTCTCTTCGAACGTCTGCAAACATTTTTCAATGTAGTTGTTCGGAAGAGCTGCGTGCGCGCCCAAGATCATTTTGAAATCTTCTTGACTCGCCTGCAATCCCATGTTCAGTGCTACCGGAGTAACGCGACGTTCATTCTTCAACACAACAATTTTATTTTCATGTTGAAGTACAAGTTGCTGAAGTTTTTCTAGCGTGCCGTCGGTGCTTCCGCCATCGGCTACATAAACTTTAATAAGCCCGCGGTAGGTTTGATTCAAACACGATAAAACACATTCTTCAATGTGCAGCGCTTCTTGAAAGCAAGGAATGGCAATGCCTACAGACGGTAAGTTCATTTCGTAATTTCTTTGTAGAGTTGAACCAATGTGCTTGCTTCGTTTTCCCAACTGCAATTTTCTTTCACCCAAACATTTCCTTTGCGTCCCATTTCAAGTCGCAGCGATTCGCTTTGCATGCGCTTCATGGCAGCAACCATTTCATTGGGATTGGAAGGAGTCACAAACGAACAGCCTTCAACAAATGTTTTTTCCCAATACGGAAAATTCGACATGATAACCGGAAGTCCACAAGCGAGGTATTCGAACGCTTTAATGGGCAGCGATTCCAAATAATTTTTCTCAGGATAAAGTATGGCTAATCCGACATGCGATTGCGCGTAATACCCATAGACATCCGCCGCAGGGACATGTCCCACTTCATTCACTTTTGCCCAACCTTTGGAAGACATACACTTCTGTCTATACGCCTCAAAGTCCCACGCACCAACGAGTGTAAGCGAAGCGTTATCAACTTCAGCAATGGCTTCAATGCATTCGTAGATGCCTCGGATTTCTGTGAGTCCGCCGCAATAAATGAATTGTGTAATAGCTCCTTGCTGATTAGAAAGTTGAATTTGCGGAAGCGATAGAATGGGGTAGTTGCGCACAACTGCCGATTTATTTTTCGAAAGGGCACGAGCAATTTCGGGTGTTACGGAAATAACACGCGCACAAAAAAGCATGTAGAATTTTTCAATCCATTTGTAAATCAATCCCGCTGTTTTTCTTACGAACATCGGTCCGAGCGGCTTGCTTTCAATTTGCTTGCTCACGTGTTCGTGCGAATCGAAAACGACCTTCTTTCCCAACAACCAAAACAACGGTGCAAAGCGAATGAGCTCTGGATCGTGCATGTGCACAACGCTGACATTCAATTTCAGAATGGCGAAGAATCCTTGCCAAGCAGTGATGAATAATTTTTTAAGTCTGCTGGTTGTTGTTGGAAGGGCAACCACGTGAACGCCTTGCTTGTCGAGCGACTCCGTGTGCGGAACAACCAAGAAAACTTCGTATCCTTCTTTCGCTAAACTCACACATTCTTTCATGAAGATGCGACTGTCGAAAGGCGGATGCAGCGTGGTGAAATGAGCAATGCGTGTTTTCATTTCGCTAAAAGTTTTTCATAAAGCGAAAGAAATTTTTTCCGATTCGCATCTTTCGTTCCGTCGCGTTCAATGCGCTCTTTGTTCTTTTGCGAAGCTTCTTTCAAATCAAAGGCAAAGGCATTCGAAATGAAATCACTATCCACATCTTCAACAATATATCCCGTTTCTCCGTGTGAAATCCATTCACGGCTGGAAGGTAAATTCGAAAGTATTGGAATACATCCGTAAGCCATGGCTTCCAAGACACTGATGGAGGTGGCATCGCTTTCCGGAATGGAAATGTAGTAAGTAGCTTTTGCATAGCTGTTCGCATTGTCTTCGGGTTGAAGCCAGCCCACAAAGGTTGTGCTGCTTTCAATGCCCAAGGCATGTGCAAGTGCTTTTAAATTTTCTGTTTCTTCGCCAACCGCTCCAACAATCAATTTCCATTCTTCTCTGTTCGGTTGACTTTTGAATTTCGCGAAGGCGCGAAGGATATAATCGATGCGGTACAATTTCTTGTGAAGTCGATTCGAATAAAATACTTTTTCTTTTTCTGCTTGAACAGGTTGAAGACTCATTCCAAAATTCGCAACGAGAATTTCCATTTTTCTTTCTGGAAGTAAAGCCTGCATGTGCTCTGCCAAATCTTTCGAATCGGCAGTGAATGAATCGGCGTGTTTCAAATTCCAACGTACGAGCATCTTCAACAAGAAACCGCGATGAGGTGTTAAATAAATATCGCTGCCCCATGCCGTAAGAACATTGGGAATGCCCAAT
>CALCNZ010000266.1 GCA_937897625.1 uncultured Flavobacteriales bacterium | reverse complement strand
GTGTGCTCTTCCGATCTTGACCGTTGTAATGATTCGCGCCAAGACCTGAAGTGCTTGTGAAATTATTTCTCTTGAAAAGATAAGAACTTGTAATACCATAAAAGTTGTTGTTCAGCCATCTTCGCGTAACAACATCTGCAGTGGAAATAGTATCGCCGTTTACAATCTGAGGAACCAAGTTGTAGTTAGCAACCTCTTGGTTCGCATTGAACTGCTCGAAGTAGCCCTGTCCGTGTGTAAAGTGAAAGGCTGTTCTGAATTCATGCGTTGCGCCATTCTTTTTCTTCGAAGAAAAGTAATGCGCTTGCGCGTGATGCTGCGCATAATTGTCTACTTCATTCTTGTACTGATAGGCGTTATAGGTTCTTCCTGAATTCAACAAATTATTAATATCGGATTGTGACGAACCGTTCCTTCCCGCGAAAGCTAGAATGTCTGCCGTTGTTCCGAAAAGCTTTTCATAAGGCGTTCCGTTCCATGCTTGATAGGTATTTTCTTTTCCACCAAAAACAAAAAATGTCAATTCCTTTTTGCGATTTTCTTCCTGAAGAATATTCAATTTTCCTTTGGTGAAATAAGAAAACAATTTAGTCTCTGCGCGATCAATATAACCTTGCGAACCAATGCTGCTCAATCGAGCATTTAGTTCGAACTTTTTCCCAATTTTAGTTCCTAACTCGAACATAGCTTTCGTTGAACCGAAAGAACCTCCGCCTATGTTAACACGAACGAAATTCTTTTTCAAATGTGCATCGGTATCTATGTGAATGCTTCCACCAAATGAACCGGTTCCGTTAGCAGAAGTACCTATTCCACGTTGAATTTGAATGTTCGAACTGGAAGAAGCTAAATCGGGCGTGTTCACCCAGAATACTTGCTGACTTTCAGGGTCGTTTAAGGGCACGCCATTAATGGAAACGTTCACGCGTGTGGGGTCGCTTCCTCGTATCCAAAGGCCTGTATAACCAATTCCGTTTCCTGCATCGGAGGTCACAGTTAACGAGGGCGTAAAACGCAACAAGAAAGGCAGATCAACTCCAGTATTTATTTTTTCAATATCCTTCGGAAGAAGGTTTGTCAAAGCGAAAGGAGCCGTGTTATTGGCAGACCACACGTCGCGAATGCTCACAGCATCTAACACAAAATTCGGGACAGTGGTGGTGTCTTTTATTTCTTGAGCGAACGAACTTGACGCGACAAAAAGTGCAACACTTACAAAAGCAATTTTCTTAAACATGTTTTTTTAAATTGTGCGCACGACAGGGGTTGCAGTGCACGTTGTTCATCTTTTCCTTGGCGGCATTACCCGCCCAGGTTCCTCTTGTTCTGAAACAAGAAGGGTATAATCTCAGCCATTTTTTTCAAATGGCACCCCTTGAGAACGGGGCAAATATAGAAAGGTATTACCTTAGACAAGTGAAAAAAGGATTGGTATTCAAAACAACAGGAAAATCTTACGACGTTTTAATCGACGGAAAAATAGTGGTGTGTTCGCTACGCGGAAAAATTAGACTGCAAGGGCTTCGAACCACAAACCCTATTGCAGCCGGAGATTACGTAGATGTTGAAATGGATACCGATGGGAATGGAAGCATTCATCGCATACACGACAGAACGAATTACATCATACGTAAATCGGTTAATCTTTCGAAAGAAGCCCAGATTATAGCGGCGAATATTACACGTGCGTTCTTACTTGTTACGATTGATCGTCCGCAAACCACACCTGGATTCATTGATCGTTTTTTAGTCACCGCCGAAGCCTATCGCATTCCTGTTACTTTGGTTTTTCACAAGTGGGATATGTATACCGAAGAAGAAATAGAAAAGGCCATTGACTTAGCTTCCATCTACAAAGGAATTGGATATGAACTGCTTTTTACGAGTATTGAAACCGGACAAGGTCTGAAAGAGTTGAAAGCACTCATTGAAACCGGAACGTTTTTATTTTCGGGTCACAGTGGTGTTGGAAAATCATCTTTGGTTGGAAAAATTTCAAACAACGAAGACATTCGCATTGGCGAAATCAGCGACTGGAGCGGGAAAGGGCAACACACGACAACGTTTGCTGAAATTTTCCCATTGAGTGAAACTTCTTTTTTGATTGACACTCCAGGTATTAAAGGATTTGGTTTAGTGAATTTCGAAGAAGAAT
>CALCNZ010000265.1 GCA_937897625.1 uncultured Flavobacteriales bacterium | reverse complement strand
ACCGTGAAATGCGTGGTTTCGATGGGAGAGTGAATCCGAATATTCGTGCGCAAAAAAGTATTCACTACGTTTTGGGTGCTGACTATGTCTTCAATTCATGGGGACGCCCTTTCAAGCTGGTAACCGAGTTGTACGTTAAAAAGATGGACAACATTATTCCATACGAACTGGAAAATGTTCGTCAGCGTTACTTCGCTGTGAACAGCGCAAAAGGATACGCATATGGAACAGATGTTATGATCAACGGTGAATTCATTCAAGGCATACAATCGTGGTTCCGCATGTCTTATTTGAAAACGATGGAAGACATTAAAAACGATTCATACAACATCTATTTGAACAGCGACGGAGACACCATTTACAATGGCTATACGTTGAATAATGTTCCGGTCGATTCCATCACGCAATACCCCGGTTACATTCCCAGACCCACCGACCAACGCATAAGTGTATCTATGCTTTTCCTCGATGAGATGCCCAACCACGAGGAATACAAAGTCATGTTGAATTTTTATTATGCATCGGGACTGCCATATGGAATTCCAGACCATCAGCGTTACAACGATATTTTTAGAACGCGTGCGTATTTGCGCGCGGACTTAGGATTGTCTCGCGATATGTTCGTGAAGCACAAAAGCAAATTCTTCGACTCCGGAAACATTGCCCTTGAGATTTTCAACCTAATGGGAGTGAACAACATCATCAATCACCAATGGATTGAAGATGTTAACGGCAGACAATACGGTATTCCGACCTATTTGACGGGACGAAGAATTAATCTTCGAATGACGCTTTCGTTTTAACAAAGACCACTTCGTGGATGACACAACACGTTGTGATGACGGCAGAGCCGATGACCACTTCGTGGATGACGCTCCGCGAAGCGGTCATCGAACATAGTTCGTCATCACCAAAGGTGTCATCCGGAACGGTCATCACCAAAGGTGTCATCGCGAAGCGTATATTTACCCTATGAAAAAACTTCTCATCCGCGGCGCTATAGCCCTCGTATCGATTGTGATTCTATGCTTCTTTGCAGCATATTTTTGGTTGAAAAGCAGCGTTCCTATTTATTCAGGCGAAATGAAATTGGCTGGGCTACATGCGCCTGTTGATGCGTATTTCGACGAATTCGGAATTCCACACATCGATGCGAAAAATGCAGAAGATGCTTATCGTGCACTCGGATATCTGCACGCACAAGAACGATTGTTTCAATTGGAATTGCTGCGCAGAGCCGGAAGCGGAACACTCTCAGAAATTATTGGAGAAGACATGGTGAAAGTAGATCGCATTTTTAGAACGCTCGGTGTTTCTGAATACGCGAAAACTTCAGCAGAGCAATTTCAAAAAGAGCACTTCAACGACGACATGTCGAAAGAAGTAAATGCCTACATCGAAGGAGTAAATCAGTTTATTGAAAACGGTCCTACCCCGCCCGAGTTCGCACTCATGGGAATTCCCAAAAGAAAACTCACCGTTGAAGACATGTTCAGCATTAGCGCTGCCATGAGTTTCTCTTTTCAAATGGCAAATAAAACAGAGCCTGTGATGACGCACGTGGCCTTGAAATACGGTAAGCAGTACCTCTATGATCTGGGTATGCACCACGATTCAACGGAATCTGAAAATAGATCTTTCGATAATCGAGGCATCGATTCAAGTTTAACTGCATTGAATAATTTATTTCTTGAAGCCGAGCAAGCACTTCCTGTTGCACCCTTCGACGGCAGCAACGCTTGGGCAGTGGCCGGAAGTAAATCGGCAACGGGAAAGCCCATCTTCTGCAACGATACGCACATTGGATACGGACTTCCACAAACATGGTTCGAAGCGCACATTAAATGTCCCGAGTTTGAGATAACCGGACATTTCCTTGCAGGAATTCCATATGCACTTATTGGAAGAACCCCCGATCATGCTTGGGGAATTACCATGTTAGAACACGACGAGATGGACTTTTACGCTGAGAGAAGAAATCCGAATAACCCGAACGAAGTGTGGTACAAAGGAGACTACGTTCCCCTCACCTTCAGAACGGAAGAAATTAAAATAAAAGGAAAAGAAAACCTCGTATTAAAGATTCCAATTACGCCGCACGGTCCCATCGTGAACGATGTCTTTGTTGGAATGAATAGCACAACTCCCATTTCCATTTCGTGGGTGTATACCAAAGTGGAAAACAAAACCTTCGAAGCTTTTCGAGAAATGAATTTGGCGAAAAACATGAATGAATTCGAAGCCGCGCTTCCACAGATTCATGGTCCTGGATTGAACATTAATTATGCAGATGCAGAAGGAAACATCGCTTGGTGGGCCTGTGCGCATTTGGTCAAGCGCAATCCAAAATGCATTTCTTGGACAATCTTGAATGCGAGCGACACCACCAACGAATGGAACGGATTTTATTCCTTCAATGAAAATCCAAGAAGCGTAAATCCTTCATGGGGTTACATCTACAGCGCGAACGACTGGCCAGGAGCCATGGCCGATGGGTCATATTATCCAGGTTATTACAAACCTCAATACCGTGCAGATCGCATTCGAACTTTGTTAGAAGCCAGCAATACCTGGACAACCGAAAAAATGAAGGCCGTTCTGAACGATGTTACTTCAACTGTAGATTCAGGAATGCTAAAAGCGTTGCAACCCCTTGCGATGAAAAGTAAGTACTACGAAGATGTTGCCTCTGCCTTTGATTGGAACGGTGCTTACGAACCTGAAGCAGCGGGCCCCGTGCTATTTAATCGGTTCCTTTACTATTATCTGAAGTTCGCCTGTGAAGATGAAATGGGCAAAGAAATGTTCGATTTGTTCTTGGAAACACATCAAGTTCAGCGGACGCAAATGGATTTGTTTCACAATGAAAAGGCCGTTTGGTGGGACAACGTGAACACACCCCAGATTGAAACTCGTGAAGATATTTTGTTTTCTGCCTTCGAAACAGCCGCACGAAAATTATTGAAGGAAGAAGGCGTGGTAGAAAAATGGGCTTGGAAGAACGTCTGCAAACTTGAATTGAAGCACCCCTTGAGCGCTGTAGCACTTTTCAAACCTTTCGTGAATCGCGAAGAACTTTCTGTCTACGGAGGAAACGAAACCATTCATCAATCGGGTTTCAAATTAGACAGCACGGGAACGTATCACGTTCACTTCGGATCTCAAATGCGCATTATTCATGACTTCGCAAATAACGACAGTTGGAACATTACGCCTGCCGGACAAAGCGGACACCCGCTGAGTATACACTACCTAGATCAAGCAGAGTTATACCGAACAAGACAATTCAGAAATGAATGGAACAATTGGGAGAAAATTAAAACATTCCCTAAGTTGCGCTTATCTTAGACACCTCAATAATTAGCCTATAAAATGAAGAGATTACTCATTGCTTCCCTTGCGCTCTTTCTCGGATTAGCCGCAACAGCTCAAGAAAAAAAGAACCTTACTTTAGAAGAATCAGTTCTTGGACAATTCAGACAATTTTATCCGGAACAGTTGCAGTTGCAATGGATTCCCGGAACAGATCGTTATTCGCAAATAAAAAACGACACCCTTTATAGCCAAGCGGCCATGGGCAAATCGAAGCCAACGGTTGAACTCACGTTAGCACAAGTGAACAAAGCCTTCCAAGAAATTGGCGTCGAGAAAGCAGCAAGCATGCCCCGATGGGAGTGGGTTTCAGCAACCGAACTTCATACAACAGCGGCGGCGGCTTCCGTAAAAAACAAGACCGTAGAAGTTACTTTCAAACTGAACAACAAAATGGCCATTCCTGTGAATGCCTATGATTCTGATGCCGAAAATGTAGATGCTCACAACAATGGAAATGTAGCCTTCACCAAAGGAAATAATCTTTTTGTAAAAATTGCTGCAGAAGAAAAACAGATTACGTTTAATGTGGAAGGAATCGTAAGCGGACAGAGCATTTCGCGCAACGAATACGGCATTGCAAAAGGAACGTTTTGGTCGAAAGACGGAAATCGTTTAGCCTTTTATCAGAAAGATGAATCCAACGTTTCGCAATATCCGTTAATCAATTACAACACTACTCCAGCAAGCGTAAACAACATTCGCTACCCCATGGCAGGAGACCCCAGTGAAAAAATTAGTGTAGGTGTTTTCGATGTGAAGGCTGGCAAAACAATTTTCCTCCATTTAAATCAAGGCGTATTGAATGACACTTATTACGCAACAAACTTGGCATGGAGTCCTGACGAGAATTTCATTTTAATTGCTGAAATGAATCGCGCGACAACCGTTTGTAATTTGAATGTGTACAATGCAATTACCGGTGATTTTGTAAAAACACTTTTCACAGAAACAGACAACCGCTGGGTTGAACCCGATCAAGCGCCATACTTTCTGTCTAACACTACATTCCTTTGGTAT
>CALCNZ010000264.1 GCA_937897625.1 uncultured Flavobacteriales bacterium | reverse complement strand
GCAAACGGCTTCGTGAACAAAGTGTCCGTACATGCCCTTTCCTCCGAATTTTGGAAGAAGAGCCGGGTGAATATTGATGATTCTATTCTCGAAAGCTGAAACCAAATTTTGTGGAACGAGCCAAAGGAATCCTGCAAGAATTACCAGTTCAATATTTCTCTGTTGAAGTTCTTGCACGAACACGTTCGATGATTTGAAATTTTCTTTGGTTAAGAGAATAGCATCGATATGGTGTTCTTTGGCAATCTGAAAAACACCTGCTTCCGCTTTGTTACACGCGATGAGTGAGATCGTGACAGGTGTGTTTTTAAAATGTTGAATAATGTTCGCAGCGTTGCTTCCAGCGCCTGAAGCTAAAATGGCAATGTTCATGAATTCGAATTCGAAAGAATAAGTTGGTTCAATTCTTTTTGAACCAAATAGGTTAAACGGGGTTGCATGCTAAGAATAATCTGAAGTTCTGAATTCAGCTCATGACGATCTAAGGTTTTAGCTCGTTGTTCGATACGTTCCAAGAGGACACCTGTTTTATCTAGTCCGAAAAGTTTAAAAGACGATTTTAGCTTGTGGGTAATTTTTGAAATTTGCTCCAAGTCGTTTTCACTGAAAGCCAATTTTAATTCGTTGAAGTGCGTTTCAATTTGGTCTAAGAATACAGTGGTCATGCGAATCATCTGCTCTTTCGAACCGTTCATTAGCTCACTTAGACTTTGCATAGAAACATGTTCGGTGCTGTGGTCTTCTGCTTTGGTAGAATTCTCGATAAGGAAAATTATTTTCTCCTTTAAATATTCGGGGTTGTAGGGCTTTGTAATGTATTCGTTCATTCCCGCCTGCCAACATTTTTCTTTTTCACTTTCTAAAGCGTTAGCGGTGAGTGCTATAATTGGGACATTCGAATTAAGTTCTCTTCGAATGGCTATCGATGCTGCTACGCCATCCATTACGGGCATTTGAATGTCCATAAGAACAACATCTAAATCTTTGTTCTTCACAGCCTCTACAGCCTCTACTCCGTTTTCCGCAATGTGTAAGTTTGCGTTCCATTTTTTAAGTATGGTAACGGCTAGAAACCGGTTTAATTCATTGTCTTCAACGATTAAAACGTTTTTACCGGTTAAGTCTGAATAGACAATTTTATCTTTTTGTATTTGCTCCGATGCTTCAGGCATGGTTAGACAAAACTTGAAGGTTGACCCAACGTTCTTTTCACTTTGAACGGTAATTTCGCCGCCCAATAATTCAGCAATGGATTTTGAAATAGCCAATCCAAGTCCGGTTCCACCAAATCTGCGCGTAATGGTATTGTCTTCTTGAGAGAAGAATTCAAAAATTGTTTTTAATTTTTCTCGATCAATACCAATTCCAGTGTCGGTTACGTTGAAGCAGAAATTATTTTGCTTTCCATTTTTTTCAAAAGTAATTTTCAAAGAAACGTGTCCTTGATCCGTAAATTTAATTGCGTTGGAAATAAGATTATTTAGGATTTGGCCCAAGCGAGTTGGGTCTCCGAATACCCATCGCGGCATGTCTTCCGGGTATTCAATGCTAAAGGCAATTCCTTTTTCGTCGGTACGCAAATGGTAACTGGTATGCAAGGGATCTACGATAGAACGAATGTCGAAGGGAATGAATTCTGCTGAGAATTTTCCACTCTCTAATTTCGACATGTCTAAAATGTCGTTCACAATAACCATTAAACTTTTAGAAGAAGATTGAATGGCGTTAATGTATTGCTTCTGCGTTTCAGAAATTTCGGTGTCTGCAAGGATTCCCGACATTCCCGAAATGGCATTTATTGGAGTGCGAATCTCGTGTGAAATATTTGCTAAGAACAGTTTGCGCGTTTCCAAGGATTGCTCTGCGTTTTCGCGCGCCTCTTGTAACTGCTTTTCGAATTCTTTTCTTTCGTTAACGGTGTTTGTTAGAATCTCGCCAATGCGAAGGATGTCGCTGTCGTTAATCTCTTGCTCGGGGCTAATGGTGCGAATTGCTTCTTTAATGTTGTTAATCAGCGCGCGCTGGCGAGCAGCTTCTTCAAACAACAAGGCGTTTTTTTCAAAGAGTTCTTCGCCACTTAATTTCATGGCACGATCAACAAGCTCTCGGTTGCTGTCGTATAGCGAATAACTTTGATTGATACTCTTCAAAAAATTAAAGAGGTGCTCAGGAATTTCCTCTTGAAGCCCCAAGTATTTTTTTACTTGTCGTTTTAATAAGGGATGAAGCGAATCAAAGGTCATACTCTTTCCTTGAAGGTAGTAATAGTCATGGTTTGATTGTGCAGCGAATTCACGCCGTCGGTAGTCGGACAAATTTCACCATTGCTATAAAAACCACAAAAGGTAGACTCTTCGTTGTATGTTTCTGCAACCGCTTCAATTTCTTCTTCCGTTCTGTTTTGCATTACAAGTTTTCTTCCAACACATGAAACCATAAGTGTCAAGTCGGGGTATTCGGTTTCGCTAATTTGACTTTTAGTCGCTGCATTGCTTGCACTTTCAATTACACGATCGAAGTTCGCCATCATGAATTGCACTTTTGATCCAACAGGCACATTCCCTGCGAAGACCATACTTTGGTTTTCTTCATTAATGGAAAGAATGGTTCTTACCAACTTAGTGCCGTCGGGTTTCAAAATACAAATAGGGAATAACAAGGCTGCTCCGGGAAGTTCGTTGGCGCGTTCACCCAAATATTTTTTATACAATTCAAGTGCGTTGGTGTCATCTAAATCGAAGAGCACATTTTCTTCAGCCTTTGTTACCAAACGCAACGGTCCAAATAAGTCCCACCCATCGTTCGAGCCATATCTAACTTCGATAGCGTCTCCGTATATGCCAATTGCAACAACCATGCTTTCCGAAAGGGAGTTGTTTAATCCGACTTGTGTTTTTGCAAAACGTGCAGAGTCACCTGCTAATCCTCCGGTTACAGCAATGTGTTTAGGTAAATGTTTCGAAATTCCCGCAATTAAGTGGTCGCCATTCATGTGACCGCCTTCCGAAAAAATTAACACGTGCTTTAAGTCGTCTTGCAACAATTCACGGGTAATTTCCATTCCAATTTGCTCGGCATCTTTCCCTGCCGTGTTTTCTTTGGTGGAAATACGTATGGGAGTATTTTCGAAATAAATGGCTGTGGCAGATGCTGAATTGTCGAACATTTCATTCCCATGAATTTCGCCTGAAGTGCTTACCAGAACAATGTTGGCTTGCGAATAAACCTTGTGAAGTTGTTCGTAGTATTTGCAATTTTCAATAATGTCTATGCCCGCAAAAACTAAAACAAGTTGAGCGTTGGTAAGTTGAACATTGGAAATGTCCCAATCTTTGGTCACGGTCCATTGAAGTTGCTCTGTTTTCATAGTTTTTAGTGATTGGAGCTTCGAAGATACGAATTATTGGGTAGCCTTGGAATTGACTAAGATCAGAGGCTGAACAGACAGACGATTTCTGCTATCTTTACACTCGAATTTTAGAAAACTTTAGATTGAAAATTCCATGTCAATTTCAGTAAGTCAGGTTGTGAAAACGTTCGGCACACAAACCGCCTTGAACGGCGTTTCGTTTGAAACGAACAAGGGAGAGGTTATTGGCTTCCTGGGTCCGAACGGTGCGGGGAAGAGTACAATGATGAAAATTATTACCGGCTATATTCCGTGCAATTCGGGGAAGGTTTCCGTTTGCGGATTCGATGTAAACGAGAAGCCCTTAGAGGTGAAGAAGCGCGTGGGATACTTGCCAGAGCACAATCCGTTGTACACAGATATGTATGTTCGAGAATACCTCACTTTTGCGGGAAGCCTTCACGGAGTAAAGAATTTGAAGTCGAGAGTTGAAGAAGTAATTGCATTGGTTGGATTGACTCCTGAAGCGCACAAGCCTATTCAACAATTGTCGAAAGGATACCGTCAGCGTGTGGGGTTGGCTCAAGCCATTATTCATGATCCGGAAGTGCTGATTCTCGATGAGCCAACAAGCGGATTAGATCCGAACCAGATTGCGGACATTCGTGAGATTATTATTCAAATGGGGAAGGAAAAGACCGTTCTTCTCTCTACTCATATCATGCAAGAAGTTGAAGCCATGTGCTCGCGTGTGGTCATCATTAGCAAAGGAAATGTAGTGGCGAATGCACCGGTGAACGAATTGACAGCTTCTGACCAAAAGCTAGAACAAGTATTTAAAGAATTGACAACGAAATGATGGTAGCGAGTTTAGGCGGAGTGGTGAAAACCATTCTTTGGATTTTTATCATATCGGGAATCATTCGTTTCGTAGTGAGGTTAACGGCGAATTATGCAGTGAATCGCGTGAATGAAGAGGTGAGGAAGAATCAACAAGCGCAGAGCAATTCTCAAGGCGCCAAAAGCAAACAATCTTCGGGGCAAAGAACTCCCGACAGTGAATACGTGGATTTTGTTGAAATTAAAGACCAGGAATAAATGAACAAGTTTTTGAAATTGTCTTGGCCACATGCAGTGGCAATTCTTTCACTCGTAATTCTTTCGAGTGTTTACTTTTCGCCGCTTTGGCAAGGTTATGACTTAGACCAGCACGATATTATTCAGTGGAGAGGAATGTCGCAAGAGCTTTCCAATTATCGTGAATTGCACAATGAAGAAGCCCTATGGTCGAACTCTATGTTTGGTGGAATGCCGGCCTACCAGGTTTCAACGGAGCACAACGCGAATTTGCTTCGTCCAATTTTATCGGTCCTGCGCTTGGGCTTGCCGGGAGCAATCGGAACCTTGTTCCTCTGCTTTTTGGGTTATTATATTTTAGGGTTGTGCCTTCGCTTAGGTCCGTGGTACAGTCTCGTTGGCGCCGTGGCATTCGGATTTGCGACCATTAATATTTTGTATTTGGGAGCAGGACACACGGGGAAAGTTACTTCCATTGCATTCTTAGCACCTACGAG
>CALCNZ010000263.1 GCA_937897625.1 uncultured Flavobacteriales bacterium | reverse complement strand
AAAATAGCTCTTTGCATCAGGTATACAAACCGTTCATAACAGGGCATTTTTGGGAAACAACCCTTATAATACGCGGATAATAACCCCGTATAAAAATTTTTGAAATCTCTCATTCGTGAATGACTCAACGAATCGGTAATTGGCGCATCTTGTTCTTCTAAATAAATAACTTCACCATCAATAATTAAGGTGTCTGAAACAGCGAAAGCCCATGAATATTGGGCGAATAAGAGGAATGACAAAAGTATAAAAAAATTCCGCATAACAACGCGAAGGTACGGAATCACTTGCCAGTTAGTCTCGTCAACTTGAGTGTTCTTCCTTTTGGCTTAATAACTTCAGACTTCACTTTGGGCACTTGAATCTCTTCAGGCATTTTTTGAATCTCAATCTTATCAGCAACTTCTACTTCTGGTTGAACAGTAACGGTGGGTTCAGCCGGCAAATCTCTATAATCTTGCGTTGGCTCTAGCTCTGCTTGTGTGATTTGAGTTATTGGATGCACCTCTTCAGAAGAGGACTTTACCGATTTTTGAGAAGAGTTAATTACAGGAACATTACTTTGAACATTCTTCACCTCTGGTGCTGGCTGAATGGAAACTTCATTATTTACCTGAGGTGCATTCAACTGTGCCACTTCAACTTTAGTGGCTTTATTCGAAAGCATCCATGCTATTGCGCCTATGCCCAGCAAGCCCACAACATAGACATTCATTGTATACCAAGAAAAAGTCCAGAACGATTTTTTCTTGATCAAAGCTTTTTGAATACGCTCTTCCATTCCGGCGGGAGCCTGTGGAGCGAAATTCTTTAAGTCGTTTGCGACTTTATTCATTAAGTTTTCCATAATCTTATCCTACTACAGGTATTTTTCTTGCACTTAATTCCAAGAGTGCCTTTTGTAAATGTCCCTTTGCTCGTGAAAATTGAGACTTCGATGTGTTCACATCTATTTCCAACATCTCGGCAATTTCTTTGTGTTTGTAGCCTTCAACAGCATACAAATTAAATACGGTGCGGTATCCATCGGGAAGCGCTTGCACACAGCTCATGAGCTCTTCCATGGTGTAATCTATATCGTGATGCTCCACCAAACTTGTCGCATATTCAGAGCGATCATCTATTTCATCTTGAAATCTTCCTCGCAAATTCTTTCTGTAACTTGTAATGGCAGCGTTCACCGAAATTCTCCTTACCCACCCTTCGAAACTTCCAGCAGATTGATAGTCCTTCAAATGGTTGTAAATCTTTACAAAAACTTCTTGCATGGTGTCTTCAGCTTCCATTTTGTTCTTCGCATAACGCAAACAGATTCCAAAAACCATAGAAGAAAACTTCTTGTACAACAAGTGATGCGCGGTTTTATCGCCGCGAATACACAATTGTATGAGCTCTTTTTCTTCCATTCTTACCTCAAAGACAAGCACCTTTACAAAAGGGTTGCACGCTTAAAATTAAAAGAATTTATTGGTACTTGTACACCCCTTCCCCTTTGTTTTTGGAAAGCATGCGATAATCGAGGAAATAGATCATTCTAACTGATACCGAGTTGCTGAATGGCAGTTGCGTGGTTTGACTGAAATCTGTGAGAAGGCTTGCTTCCACATGGTTGTCTTCGTGAATAATTGCGTATTTCCAGGCGAAGATCATTTCGCTTCCTGGGCGGAAGATCCAGCGGTAAAACAAATCAACCGTCAATGAATTGAAATTCCGATTAGCCAAAGAATAATCGTTGGCCTCAGCGTTGTATCCGTTGTAGGTTGTAGATCCAAGTGATCCATCGCTATTCAACCCGTAGAATTCATGGTACTTTGAATAGCCCCAATAGTGACGAAATCTGACATTCATGCTGTTTACCGGATTGAAAGCAAAAGCAATGGTTAGCACATTTGTATGAGAGATTGCATCGCGCTTTCCAAAAACAGGATCGTAGCCGTTAAACGTAGCGAATCCTAAATCGTTGAAATGTTGCTGTCTGCTGTATACGTAAGTGAACATCCATTTGTCGTTTAAACGAAAGCGCGGAGCAATGCGCCAATTGAAAACGTATCTGCCCTCGTTTTCGTAGACACCGTAACCAGTTCCGGCGTCAATAGCCAATCGCTTTCGGTAATCGGAACTTATGTATGCACCGCCTCGGAAATACTTGTAGGTTTGGAATTTCATTCCCGCTACACGAGGCTCGAAGAAATCAAATCCCCTTGTAGGTTTCGAATCGTAGTTCAAGCTGATGTAGAGAAATTTCTTTGTGATAGCTGTGAATTCTCCTTCAATATAATTCGAAGTAAATGTTCTTGGGAGATAAAGGTTGGAGCGAGAGTAGGTGAAATTTGTCCATGCCTTGTTCAACTTCCAAAAAGGTTTGTAAATCGCATACCCTACGGTTCCTGAATTGACCTGTTCATTGTTCGCTTGAAGAAAACCCAAGTCATTGGGATCGTAGGTGTTGCTCTCTGTATAGTGATTCACAGAAAAGGTGAAGTTTCCGCTAATCTTAGAGAGGTCGACACTGTAGCGGTGTCCCAATTTATTTTCGGGAGTGTTTCCAAAAAAATCTAACCCCATTTTCGAACTCAGCGCACCTGAAGCGGAAAAAGCGAATGAATTCGCTTTATTGAGCAAACGTGTTTGCAGCGCTGTAACGTTCGCATCGTAACTACTTCCTTTGCGAATAACACTCGTATTGGTTAGCGAAATCTGCGATTTATTGGGAAGATTCTGATCGACCACCAGCACGTTGTAGTTGGTTAGCGGATTGGTAATTATTTTCCGTGTGGTGTGTGACTGCGTATTTTCAACTTCTGCAAAGGTTTCCTTTGTTATTGCATTGAAGAATGCAACAGCCAAGCCCTTGCTATTTCTTCCTGAAATTTTGGTTGCATTGAGCAATTGCGTCTGCATGGGATTGCTGAGAATTTGCTCATTCGAATCCAACTTCGCGCTAACATCATATGCATTCAATGGTCTTCCTCCTACCCTGCGCGAATAAAAAATTCCACCGCGTGAAAAAAGTTCCAGCCCTTCGTTGAAGAATTGACGGTTGTCTTGGAATTGAATTTCGTAAGGTGTAAGATTTAATATAAGTTGATCGCTGATTGTTTGTCCGAAATCGGGAATGAGCGTAGCATCTAGCGTGTAGGCCTCATTCAAACCTATCTTCAGATCCATTCCACCGTTGTAAGCGAACTGATTCGCGCCGTTTTGTTCCTTTTTACTGTATGTCGAAACATACGGATAGAAAAACACCCGCTTCGGTGGCACAATGCCCGAGATTCCTTTCAAATGTCCCATTTGAGCTAAAAAGCCTGCGCCAGCTGGGTCTACAAAACTCCAATTTGCTTGAATGCGCGTTCTTCGTATTTCTCTCACAAAGTTCACGTGCCAATGCTGTTCCGGCAAATTCGGGAAACGTAAAGCAGCATAAGGAATTTTAAACTCCGCTATCCACCCGTCTTTCACAATCTTTGTTTTGCAATCCCATACAGCATTCCAAGAGGCATCCTCGCCATTTGCCGATTGTCTTGCGTCGTATTGCTCTCCGCGTGGAGAAACCGCGAACATATATCCCGTTACCCCGTCTTTGTAGCAATTCAACGCCACCCCAACATAATCTGAATTCCCATCACCGTCTCTTCCTGAAAGCTGCTGCAGAATGCTATCGGGCGAAGGGTCGTACGCATAGATACCAATGTAAAGCGCTTCGTGCGTATACAGCACACGAACTTCTGTTTTGTAGGGCTGAAGCTTTCCCGGGAAGGGCTGAATGCCCCAAAATTGATCGGTCACAGGCGCCTTCGACCAAGCCTCTTCATTCAACAACCCGTCTAAAACCGGCGCCTTTTCCGCTCTCACCGCATAAGTGGTTCTATTTGCAAGTTGGCCCACGGCCAAAAAAGCGAGGTGAAAAACAACAAGAAGCGCAAGAGATTTCTTCATTCGACCGCGAAATTACAATGTAGAACAAATTGAAAAAAATAATGTTTGCTCTCGTAGTATCGAATTAACTTCGCACTCGAAATTTCAACATGAAAAAAGGCCTATTTCTTTTACTCTTCTCTGTTTTATTTGAAATGAACGCATTTGCTCAGAACTACGCGGTGAGTGGTGAGGTGCGCGATAATTCAACAGGCGAAAGTATTATTGGCGCAACAGTAATCATAAAAAGCAAGAACAGCGGCGCGGTAACCAACAGCTTCGGCTTCTACTCAATCACACTTCCTGTTGGAAATTACGAAATGGAACTTCGTTGTGTGGGCTATGAAACGCTCACATCTTCCATAAAACTAAGTACCAACCTTCACAAAGACTTTGAGTTGAGTCCCATTTCGTTCACCGGCGGCCCTGTCATTATTGAAGGCACGCGCAAAGACAATGTTGGCAGCACCGACATGGGGAAAATTGAAATTGGAATTGACCAGATAAAAAAAATTCCGGTTATTTTCGGTGAGGTCGATATTTTAAAAACCATTACCCTGCTTCCGGGCGTTCAGAGTAGCGGCGAAGGAAATGCGGGATTTTATGTTCGCGGTGGTGGTGTAGATCAGAATTTAATTCTACTCGATAATTCTACAGTCTACAACGCCTCACATCTCTTTGGATTCTTTAGTGTATTCAATGCAGATGCCGTTAAAAATATTGAAATCACCAAAGGTGGTGGTCCCGCTTCTTATGGCGGAAGACTTTCATCTGTTCTTGATATTAATTTGAAGGAAGGAAACAGCAAGTCCTATCACGGTGCGGGCGGTATTGGAACAATCGCAAGTAGATTTACGGTTGAAGGCCCTATAAAAAAAGATACTTCCTCGTTTATTATTTCGGGAAGAAGAACCTACATAGATGTCCTTGCAAAACCCTTCATGAAATCAGGCGGCGGATTCAGTGGTTCTGGCTATTACTTCTATGACTTAAATGCCAAATTCAATTACAGACTTTCCAATCGCGATCAACTTTTTGTGAGCATGTATACTGGAAAAGATGTGTTCACATTCAACAGTTCAAAGGGTGGTTTTTCAACACGCATTCCGTGGGGCAATACAACGGGTACCGTGCGTTGGGCCCACCAATCGGGGAATAAACTTTTCATGAACGCAATTCTTACTTACACAGATTATAAGTTTCAATTTCAAGGAAAACAAGACGCGTTCAGTTTCGGATTAAGCAGCGGCATTCGCGATTACGGCGCGAAGATTCAGTGGAGCTATTTTCCGAATCCCGTTCACCGAATTAAATGGGGTGCAGATTATACGTTTCATAGATTCACTCCCAACAACACCTACGCTTCAAGCGGAGACGTTAATTTCGATTTAGGCGAACAGGTGAAATTGTATTCACATGAAACTGCTGCTTATTTTCAAGATGATTTCGACATTAACGAAAAATGGAGAATAAACGCAGGCGTGCGCATCCCTTATTTCATGCATGTTGGTCCGTTTACACGCTATACCTACCCGGCCTCTACTTCCTCCGTGGGAAGCGCTACAACAGCCATAACAACTGTTTACGCGAAGAACGAAAAAGTTGCAGCGTATGCTGGGTTCGAGCCTCGCCTCAATGCGCGATATGCCATTAACAAGCAATCGAGTTTCAAGTTTTCCTTATCACGCAATCTTCAATTCATTACGCTTACCAGCCTTTCGCCTTCTTCGCTTCCTACCGATGTTTGGCTTCCGAGTACTGACAGACTGAAGCCTCAAGTGGCTTCGCAAATTAGTGCCGGTTATTTCCGGAATTTCTTCGATGACACCTGGGAATCGAGTGTTGAATTGTACTACAAAGACATGCGTCACCAAAGCGATTACAAAGAGGGTTCTAGCCCAGACCAAACCGTTGGAGACAACATAGACAACCTCTTGGTTTTTGGAAGAGGCTACAGTTATGGCGCCGAGTTTTTCATAAAGAAAAGAATGGGCGATTTCTCTGGATGGGTGGGTTATACTTGGGCAAAGACTATGCGTGTGTTTGAAGAAGTGAACAACGGCAAGGCTTATCCAACCCGATGGGATCGCAGACACGATCTAAATGTTGTGCTTATGTACACCTTATCTCCTCGCGTAGATTTGGGGTTTGTTTTTGTTTACGCGACAGGAAACGCGATTACACTTCCGGTTTCTCGTTATTTCTTTGAAGGCAATTTGGTTCAAGTTTATGGCG
>CALCNZ010000262.1 GCA_937897625.1 uncultured Flavobacteriales bacterium | reverse complement strand
GCTCCGAAAGTTCAAAGAATACAGGCCTTTTATAATTCATAACTCAAAGGTAATCACAAAGTTTTGATTTTACTCAATGTAGTGAGTAAATTTACTCAATGAACTGCGTGCTTGGAAAATCGAAGATTTTATTCCTACTACGTAATACCTATTTCATAATTCCTACTGCGTAATTAAAAAAACGTCGTAGACATTCGTCAAAGACATTCGTCGAAGACATTCGCTCGAAGTGCATCCGTCAAAGACTGACGAGAGTACTTCATCACTCTCGGATTCAAGGGTTCATTAATGGGG
Organism: uncultured Flavobacteriales bacterium; assembly: GCA_937897625.1. Lineage (GTDB taxonomy): Bacteria > Bacteroidota > Bacteroidia > Flavobacteriales_D > Sanyastnellaceae > CAIZGX01. The sequence continues at coordinate 18,132 of CALCNZ010000262.1, read as the reverse complement.
CAAGGGAACGACTGCTTTATGAATTCGTAAATGCGTTCTTCATCTTGAAGGGCAATCATAGCGCCGCTTTCACTTTCGTTAATGACACGCGCGCAATCGCTGGTGACACTACCTATACCTAAGACGCGGTTACCTGTTGCGACGTACTCAAAGATTTTCCCAGTCACGCGTCCTTCTTCGTTGGCGTTCTGATTCAAGATAACCAACAACAACTGAGGAGTGAGCATGAGATCCAAAACCTCGTTGTGCTTCACGTATGGTACGTATTCCAAATGATCAGATAGTCCATTGCGCTTCACATCTTCCAGAACCGACCCATCGGTTGGACCCACCAACCGAATAATCATTCGGTTTTTAAATTCTTCACTTTCATTCACCAAACGAGATAAAGCTTTCCACAATGCAGGAGCATTGCGGTCGTCGCCAAAGGTTCCGTAATGCCCCACAATAAACTTATCGGTAGGAACCACTTCCCTTCCCACAAAATCTACATGGTCGAATCCGTTCGTTAACACTTTCACTTCACTTCCGCGAATCTTCTCATACTCTGCACTCAAATACCAACTTACCGTTTGAACAGCAGTTGCCGATTTCAAAACACTTCGCTCTAACCGTTCGTGCTTTCGCTTCGCCCATGCACTCATCTGAAACTTATCGGCATTGTCCATGTTCACCCACGGATCGCGAAAATCTGCTAACCAAGAAACGCCTGTCTTTCGATGAACGCGGCGCGCAATCAAATGCATACTGTGCGGAGGGCCCGTGCTTACAATCATGTCAACCGGATTCTCTTTCAAATACTTCAACAAGAAATTAGAAGCCGGACGAATCCAAAACATACGCGCATCTGGAATCAAAATATTCCCACGAACCCAAGCCATGAGTCGTTCCATGAATGAAGGTCCTTTGTCGCTGCGAATGAATCCTGCGCTGATACCCGCATCGCCCTTCCCCGTTGCCTTTCGCAAAGCACGATAAGGTTCGAAAATGGGACAACGAATGACTTCCACTCCTTCCGGAATTTCAGCAAGCAAGGTTTCATCGTAAACCGGATAATCGGCATTCTCAGGAACGAAAACAATTGGCTGCCAATCAGAGTTGTGCAGATACTTCACAAACTTCAACCAACGCTGAACTCCTCCTCCGCCTGCGGGAGGCCAATAGTATGCTATGATGAGGACCTTCTTTTTCACTACTTGCAAAATTCGCAATATTCCGATTCCGGATTGTGTCTAAATACTTGCGTTTCCAACAAACTCTTCAACACCTCCAACAATTCGCCTTCGAACTTTTCAATATCTGCCTCACGCAATACCGCTGGGTCTTCTCCACGCATTAAAGAAACCGGTCCTTGCTTGGCTTGCTTCAATCCGAACAACATGGCTTGTGTGTTCTCCGGTGCATGGCCTCCCTTCACCCACATATACGAATACGTCAATATCTGAAGAAGCTTGGGCTTCGTGTCTTTCAACCACGGTCCTTCTTTGTCGCTTAACTTCAATTCATCAGACTTTACACTTCCAGTCTTGTAATCTAACACCATGAAGTTGCCGCTCTGTTCATCCACGCGGTCGGCCTTTCCGCGAATACGTGCAGGAATTTCAACACCAATTTTATCCATCGGAAGCTCGGCCATAAGCTCCACTTCCACTCCATTCACCAAGCGCTCCTGACCGTGCTTGCTGGCTTCATTGAATTGCTTCTGATCGTATTCCAAAACCACTTCAATCATGCGCTTCACAATGCGACGCATAATGATGTCGAAACCTGCCAATTCAAAATTCGAATTGTACAACCGATGAATGGCTTCGTCTATCAGTGTGTCTAACTCGTTTTTGAATCCGTCGAAATCCGCATCTTGAATCGTCATTCCAACAAATCGTTTGTATAAGGTTTCCAAGACATCGTGAACAATGGAACCAAACGTAGAAGCTTCCATGTTCTCTTCCAAGCTCTCCACTTCGCCCAATCCTACAACATAGCGGTAATAGAAATCGAGCGGACAACGCATGAACTTATTGATTGCCGAAGGAGAAATTCCATATTCCAACAACGCGTGAATGCGCCCGGTAGAAAATTCATTGGCCGAAATCTCTTCTTCCCCAGTTTGCAAAAACTTATTGCTGTGTTCGAAATCTTCGTACCGAACGTTCGTTCGGTTTCCGTATCCTGTTAACTCTTGCTCTATCTGCAAGAGATAACGTGAAGGCTCGGTCATCTTGTAATCTGAACTCAACGTGTGATAAAGCATGCGCACATCTTCTGCGCGTTGCAGCAAGCGATAGAAGGAATACGCTATGGTGCCTTCGCGTTCTTCCGGAGAAGGCAATTCAAAGGCCTTGCGCAAGTCAAATGGAATGAGAGATTGTGCTCTTCCATTTCCCGGGAATTGCTCGTCGTTCGCACCAACAATAATCACATGCTTGAAATCAACAGCACGCGTTTCCACCATGTTCAACACCTGAAGTCCTTCCAGTGGTTCTCCTTGAAACGCGATGGTTTCTTGCGAAGCGTAATGTTGAAACAATAGATCTAGCAAGGGCACTTCATTTAAAAATGCATTGCCTTCCATATGCATTTCAATGCGACCTAAAATCTGCTGAAGTCGCAAAGCCGTTTCCTTCGTCAACTCATCGGCATTGTCCGCTTCAATAAACACGGAAAGAAACTTCTTCAAACGAACAATGCAATTCGGTAAATTGAAATTGTCTACGGTTAACAAGTCCTCCAGTACTTTCATTGCTGGAAGTTTTTCTACCAACTCCTTCAATTCCTTTTCACGGATGTAAATGAATTTTCGACGCATGACGTAGCGCTGAATTTCTCTGCGTTGCGGCGAAGGAATCAGGACGTCTAAATCGGTCTGCAAAATCCACTGCGAGAAATCCTTGTAATACATTCCCTTCTTCACTTCCTTCGACAAACGGCTCCACATGCGCAAAAGCATTTTCACCACGCGAAACAAGGCCACTTGATCTATGGGATAACCCAACGCCACGTTCACAGGAGAGTCTATCGACAGTCCATTCAAAAACGGGCGAAGCAAGAACGGTTGAACCAAGACCACAGCAGTATTCGCGCGATCTGCTTCATTCATCTCATTAACCAATTTGGAAGCCGCGAAGGCAGAAGCCAAAGGCGTGACCACTTTCGAAAAGGTTATGGTTCGACTGCGGGTATTGAAGTCGTCTGTCTTCGCAATGGGCATTCTTCGTTCTTCCCAGGCGCGGAAAAATATTCCAGCTTCGTGAATGGGATTGTTCACGTAATAGGCATCTGCATCGAAACGGAAAAACACTTTTCCTGTTTTGTGAAGACGCATGACCCACTTCTCTTCAGCCTTCGAAAAGGCTGTTATTCCAACAAAATAAATGGCGTCTGCATTCGAAGGGAAATTCACTTCCACCTTCTCTTCCGCCATGGCTCTGTTGAGTCGAGCGTAACTGTAGGCATGTTGCTCGTTCTGCAATTCAACAAAACGGAAATACACCTTTCCAAGATCTAACCAGAAATCGGCATAATCTTCTTGCGCATCGGTTAACGGCTGAATTCCGAAACTCCAATTTTCAATGTCCTTAACATCTTTCAAATTCTTGAACACCTCTCCCGGGTTGGCTAGCGCGACATCGATGTCGTTGAAATCATCGAGCGCCATACTTCCCCACTTCATGAATACTTCGAAGGAATCTGGATTTTCCACTACCTCGGTGTAGGCGCGATAAAGCAACAAAATCAGGCTCAACTTTTCTTCCGTTCTCTCTTTCACAACAGACTTGACAAACTGCGGAAGCAGCAGGAGCTGTGGCGTAAGGAAGGCCGAACCTAAAATTTCGAACAGAAATTTTTTCAAAAAAACTTTGGAACGATTGCTTGGAAGCACCACAACAATTCGGTGTAATTCTTTGCCGTGTTGATCAATAATTTCTTGAGCAATTCGTCTTAAAAAAAGTTCTTCTGAATTTGTTTGCATATTCGCAGTATGAATTTCCCAAAGTTTCTAAAATTTCCAGAAGGAAAACGCATTGTTCAAATCTTTTCCTCAACAACTTTTGAAGAGGTTGTAATTATGGGGACTTCCTACTTCATTCATACCAACAACGCTGTAACGCACGCCGACCGCATTTACGTCATGGACCTCTTGGAAGGCGGAAACGGCGCCACATTCATTTCGGAAGAAGAATACGCAACGCTCAAAGCCGACATTTCTTCCAACTATACATTGAAATCCATTTGAACATTCCCGTGTTCGAATTACGCGGTGAAGGCATGATAGCCTCGCTTATTCCTTTCCTTACTTTACTTTATGAAACTTCAGTTTGAAAAAAATGTAGACTTGTTGGCGCACAACACGTTTGGCATTTCAGCAATAGCGAGAGAATTTGCACGCATAGACCAACCGGAACACGTGCAGGAGGCGTTGGAATATGTGCGTCAGAGCAAGGGCAATCATTTGGTTCTTGGCGGAGGAAGCAACATCCTTTTCACGCAAGACGTGGATGCGATTGTACTTCAAAATAGATTATTCGGAATTGAATTGGAGAAGGAAGACGACATGCATGTGTATGCGCGTGTAGCCGCAGGAGAGAATTGGCACAACTTCGTGTTGCATTGCATTCGAAACAAATGGGCCGGCGTTGAAAATCTTTCGCTCATTCCCGGATGTGTGGGTGCAAGCCCCATGCAGAACATTGGCGCTTACGGCGTTGAAATGAGTAGCGTCTTGAATTATGTGGAAGCCGTGAATATTCACACTTCAGAAAAACAAATATTCTCTTTGAACGACTGTGAACTCGGATACCGCGAGAGTATTTTCAAGCGGAAGGAAAAAGGGAATTGGTTCATTACGCATGTGGGTTTCAAATTGAATAAGCGTCCTGTTTTTCATATTGAATACGGAGCCATTGCGGAAGAGCTCGACAAGATGGAAATAGACACGTTAAGCATTAAGCACATCAGTCGAGCCGTTATTGCTATTCGAACCTCAAAGCTTCCAGACCCTAAAATTTTAGGCAATGCTGGAAGCTTCTTCAAAAATCCAACAGTTGATCTTTCTGTTTTGCGCACCATTCAAACCCACGACGAGAAAATTCCGTTTTATCCGGTGAATGAAAATACGGTTAAAATACCCGCCGGATACCTTATTGAACATACCGGTTGGAAAGGCAAACGCGTTGGAAACTGCGGTGTGCATGAGAAACAAGCCCTGGTCTTGGTGAATTATGGAGGGGCAACAGGAAGCGAAATCTATTCGCTGAGCACAGCTGTTATGACCGATGTCAAGAATAAATACGGCATTGAATTGGAGCGCGAAGTAAATGTGTGGTAACTTTGCACTTCATAATAAAACCCAACTATTTTGAGCACAATAAGATTTAAAACAGCAGGCACACCATTTTTCGATCATTTGAAGAACGGAGTAGATTCATATTTCAGCGCTACTCGTCGCAACAGATGGGGCAATGGGCTAATTTATGTTAAAGCCATTGTTTTACTAACCAGCTTTTTCTCGTTATACATTTCACTTGTTTTTGGAAGTATGTCCATGTGGATGAACATTGGCGCTTGTGTGCTTTTGGGACTCACCTTGGCTGGAATCGGATTCAATTTGATGCACGACGGAGCGCACGGAAGTTTTTCAGACAAGAAATGGTTGAACGAGCTTATGGCTCACACCTTGAACATGGTTGGTGGCGATGTTAGCTTATGGAAAACGAAGCACAATGTGATTCACCATTCATTTACCAACATTGAAGGACACGACGATGACATTAACATTCAGCCGATGATGCGCACGAATGAGAATCAGCCACGTTACAAAATCCATCGCTTTCAGCACATTTATGGTTACTTGTTGTATTGCCTAACCTACATCTCTTGGGTGTGGATCGATGATGTGAAGAAATACAGAACCCAACAAGTGGGAATCACAAAACTTCGCAAATTCACTTTCATCAATCACTTCACCTTTTGGGCAACGAAGTTGAGTTATGTAACTACCTTCATTGTTCTTCCTATTATTTTCAAAGGATTACTAGCCGCTATTTTAGGATACTTGATTGTTTCCATGGTAACTGGAATTGTGATTGCCGTCGTGTTTCAATTGGCTCACGTTGTAGAGTCTGTTTCATTCAACAATCCGGAAGACACCAACGGAATTATCGAAGAAGAATGGGCCATTCACCAAATTAACACCACCAGTAACTTCGCAACGAAGAACCCTTTGGTGTCATGGTTTACAGGCGGATTGAATTACCAAGTAGAGCATCACTTATTCCCACGTATCTCACACGTTCACTATCCGGCTTTGAACAAAATCGTTCGTGAGACTTGTGAGAAATTCGGCGTTCAATACCACGAATACGGAACAGTGATTGCCGCGGTTAGATCACACACGCGTCACTTGAAGACGATGGGTATTGCAGACTAAGCTTCAATTGCTTTAAGTCGTTCGGCCATCTCTGCAACAGCAGGACAAACTAGGGTATTTCGGAAAGTTAAGGTCATAATTTGACTCATGTTCTTACGATCGGTGTGCGGATATTCTCGACACGCCTTCGGACGAAAATCGTAAATGCTGCACTTGTTGTCTTCCAAATTTAAAAAGCTACACGGACTCGAGTTTAACACCCAATCGCGCTCTTCATCTTGGTGCAAGTACTTGTCTGTAAACTCTGCAACGCGCATTCCCACATGCTTTGCTATTCGCTCAATATCCACATCGCGAAAAATTGGACTCGTTGTTCTGCAACAATTCCCGCAGGTTAAACAATCGGTTTTGGCGAAAACTTCCTTGTGCAACGGATGAAAAACATCGTCGAGCTTTTTCTTTTTCGCCAAACGATTGAACAGTTTTTTATTCGCCTTCACATTCTTTCGCGCTTCCTCTAAAAACCGTTTCTGCTTATCATTCATGTGGATCTGAAAATGCTGGGTTGTGTATAAACGAGGTGTCGGTAAGACACTTCAAAAAGGCAATTAAATCGGCCTTGGATTGTGCACTTAATTGCAAACCTCCGACTGTAAATTTCATAAACGGATCAATGGTTGAACTTGGCGTTCCGCCACTGTTGTAGTGTTCTATCACCTGCTCCAAAGTGGTAAATCTTCCATCGTGCATGTAAGGTCCCGACAATTCTACATTTCGAAGCGTAGGCGTCTTAAACTTTCCATTGTCATAAATGCTTCCCGTAATTCCGCCTCTGCCTAAGTCCGTGAAGGTCGCGTCTAATCCGTTGTTGTGAAACAAGTAGTCGGTCATTTGCATACTTCCAAATCCATGACAATGGAAACAATCTGCACCGAAGCTTCCGCCAGGAACTTGATCCGGACTTCCTCCTTCCGAGAGAAATAAATTGAATCCGTGCAATTCTTCTGTGGTGAATTGGTATTGACCAATTCGCTGCTTATCGAACTTCGAATTCGAAGAAATCATGGTTCTTAAAAAGGATGCAATCGCCTTTACGATTTTTTCTTTTGTCACTTCCGTTGATCCATAGGCCTTATAGAACAAGGCGTCGTAAAGACCATCGGCATCTATTTGCTCAACTGCGTTGTTCCAGTTTTCTGCCATTTCAATGGGGTTCTCAACAGGACCAACAATTTGCTCTTCCAAAGAATGCGCTCTTCCGTCCCAGAAAAACGAAGTAGACCATCCCATGTTCACCAAAGGCATTGCCTGACGCGTGCCTACGTCACCGTGAATACCAACGGAATATTTTCGTGGGTCTGAAAAACCGTGCTCTGGCAAATGGCACGTTCCGCAAGACATCGAATCGTTTCCACTTAATTTTTTTTCCCAAAATAAATACCTTCCCAATTGAATGCCTTCCACCGTTAACGGGTTGTCTGCAGGAATATCCATGGGAGGAAAAAACGGAGGGATAACGAGGTTATACGGAGTTGCACTTGGGCCTTCAGGACCTTCATGCTTGCAGGTCCACAACAGACTTGCAATTGCAATGAAAAAGAAGAAAGTGAAACGGCGAGTCGTCATACTTCAAAAATACGTGAGAATGAACAAACAAATTTATTTCATTCGCTAATCTTACTCAGCCGATAAGAACTTTTCATTCTGAACAAAATTCCAATCGGTTAAGGTCTTTAAAAAAGCAACCAACGCAGCCTCTTCTTCTTTCGATAAATTCAACGGTTTTACTCTTGAATCTTTCGTTAAGCGGGGGCCACCTCCGTTGTTGTAAAACGAAACCACCTCTTCCAACGAACTCATAGAACCGTTGTGCATGTAAGGCGCTGTAAGTTCAATATTTCTTATGGAAGGCGTCTTGAACTTACCCCGATCAGACGCCAAATAGGTTCTTCTTTCCAATCCTATATCACCATCTTCCAGCCCCAAACTGTATAATTGGTAATCGGTAAAAAAAGGAAGCGCATGACAACTGCTGCATTGGGTGCGTTCAGAAAAAAACAATTCCATTCCTTGTTTTTCCAAAACCGAATAATCGTTCGATTTCAGAAAATAATAACGATCGAATTTTGAATCGCCACTGATTAATGCGCGTTCGAAGCAAGCCAGCGCTCGTGTAATAACAAACGCATCGAGCTCTCTTCCGTAGGCAGCCTTACTCAATTCAGCGTAATTCGATTTATCTTTCAGCCGTTCGATCACCCCTTCCATACTCAACGCCAATTCGTGCTTTTCATGAATGGGTCCAAGCGCTTGCAATTCCAAAGTTGGCACTCCGCCTTCCGACATGAAATAAGGCGACCAAGCCAAATTCGCTAAGGTTGGTGCGTTACGCGCGAATTCATTTTCATGGAAGGAAGAAACCGTTCTTCCGTCGGTAAAGGCCGCTGGCAAACGGTGACAAGAAGCACAAGACTGGTCTTCGTTCTTCGACAACTTCACTTCGTAAAATAATTTTTTTCCTAATTCGAATCGAAGTTGCGTCGGTTCATTTCCTTCCGGGAAATTTATGGGTGGAAAATAATGTGGTTGTTTGAATGAAACGGACTTGTCGTGCAATCCTTCTTCGGTGCAGCCAACAAGAATTCCAACTATGAAAAAAAAAGAAATAAATGTTCTCATTGAAGATGAAACGCTGAAACAAAATTGTTCGTCACGCGCACAGCCAAAGGAAAATTCGAAGTCGTATGTGTAAGGTTGTCCACCGACAAATCTATGGGATCCGCAGGTCTATTGAACACACTGTCTAAGGCTACCTCAATGTTAAAAGTTCGTGCATCGCCTTCGGCTAAACTTACATTTCCCGTGTTGAAATGCAGAACCCGATACAACGGATCGTCGCCCAAATGGAACGCGTATGAATCCATCAACGGCGCATTCGGCGTGCCTGTTAGCTCATACCTTCCTTCCACCTTGGTGAAAATATAGCCGGTATTCCAATACCAAAACATGCCGTTGGAACCTTGAACACTCAGTGGATTCGAATTCGCATAGTTTGAAGGATCTACGTTTTTATTGAGGTTAGCGGGAACGCCCACTCCGAAAGAAAGCGAAGAAAATGTTTGCGGAGAAACGTTTAACGAAAGTGTTTTAGGTTCAAGAAGCGTAAATAAAAAAGCTTGTTTCAACAAGGTTGAATCGGAACCGTTGTGCGCGTAAATATTCGATAAATAAAATTGAATATTCTCTATGCGAAGTTGTTGTCCGAATGCATTCAAGTAAACCGAATCAATGGACAGCGGCTGGCCGTTGAAGGTTGGAATAAATTTCAAATGCACTTTTGTCTCGGGAGTCGAAGGTGTATCTCCTCCGCAAGAGCCAAGCAATATGGCCAGTAGAACGACGAAGAAATAATTATTCACAATTTTCATTTTCATTGCTACATGGATTTACTTTCACTTCACGAATTAAAGATAACATTCAATTCGAATAATTGACTTGCTCTTCATGGAAAAACAACCCTTTCTTGTATTGAAAAGTTCTGCGGGTAGCGGAAAGACCTACGCACTGGTAAGACACTTCCTTTCCTTAAGCCTCAAGAGCGAAGAACCGTATGCGTATAGCCACATATTGGCCATCACATTCACGAACGCGGCTGCCGCCGAAATGAAAGAGCGCGTATTGGAAAGACTGCATGAATTCACTTTTCCAAAAGCCTTGGAAGGGAAGAACGAACTGTTCAACGACATTCGTAAAGAGCTCGATGTATCGCCCATGATTTTGCAAGAGCGTGCGAGAAAAACGCTTTCGCATATGCTGCACAACTATTCGCGATTAAGCATTAGCACCATTGACAGCTTTACGCATCGCATTGTGCGCGCCTTCGCGAAAGACTTGCAGATTCATCCCGACTTTTCCATTGAAATGGATACCGAGAAATTTCTTGAGCAATGTGTAGATGCTTGTCTCGACGAGGTAGGCGCAGATGCCGAGCTTACCACCTATCTCGAGAATTATGTACTGAGTAATTTCGAAGAGGAAGAAGACTGGAATGTTCGAAAAGGAATGATCGGAATTTCAAGACAGCTGGTAAAAGAAGACGCACGCAACATTCTTCAACTGTTCGAGAATCTTCACATTACGGAATATGAAAAGATTAAGAAAGCCTTTCAAAATAAAATTCAAGAACTCACGCAAGAACTTTTTGATCGCATCGATCATGTCTTTGAACAAATTGAAGCGAACAATCTTGTCAATAAAGATTTCTTCAACAGTGGAAGCGGCACTATTACATACTTAAAAAAAATAAGAAGCGGAAAATTCGAAATGCCCGGAGCAATGCTCTTCAAGGTGCTTGAAAAAGGCTGGGGTAAACCGAAGCAACCACTTGTAGAAGCCTTGAATCCATTGCTCAATGAAACGGCCGAATATGCAGTGGACTGGGTTTCCGGAGATAAAAAGCATGAATTCAATCGCATCAATAAAATTCTTCCACGCATTTTCACTACCGGACTTTTAAGTAAACTGAATGAAGTAAGTCAGCGAATAAAAACAGAAGAAAACTTATTACTCATTTCAGACTTTCACGCCATTGTATCGGCTGTTGTTCAAGAAAGCACGGCTCCATTCATTTATGAACGAGCAGGCGAACGTTACCACCATATTCTCATAGACGAGTTTCAAGACACATCTGAAATGCAATGGAAGAACTTCCTTCCGCTTTTTGAAAACGCAATTTCGCAAGGAAACTTCAATCTGGTTGTTGGAGATGGAAAGCAGAGCATTTATCGTTGGCGCAATGGGAATGTTGAACAATTCGTTCGACTTCCGAAGTTGTATGAAGGCGCTCCGGAAAACATGCAGGTCTTGTTGAACGACGCCTACGAAGAAGAAGTCTTAAACACCAACAGAAGAAGTGGCAAGGCCATTATTGAATTCAACAACACACTTTTCGGTGCGTTGAAAGAAAAGCTTGGTCCGCTGCAAGACGTGTACGACAAGCATGAACAAGAATGCAGCAAAGACCATCCGGGCTATGTGGAAGTTCAAACCCATGTTGTAGAGAAAAAAGACAACAGCGATTTGCATATGCTGAATGGCATTGTTGAAGCCATTCGTGAATGTCGTGCAGACGGATATGAGTGGGGCGACATTGCCATTCTCACTCGGAAGGGAAAGTCAGAGTCGACAAAAATTTCTGAATTCATTCTTCAACAAACTGAAAAAATACCCTTGACAACCGAAGACAGTTTCTTGGTTCAGAACTCCAATGAAGTGCAGTTGCTAATGGCCTGTATTAATTTCTTCGGAAAGGAAACAGAGAATTTCTATCGTTTCAATTTAATTCGAAGAATCTGCGATGTCTTTCCAGATCAATTTATCTACAGTGAAATTATTTCAACGTATGTTGAACAATTGGAAAAAGGAAAACTTCGTTTCAAAGTGAATGAGTTTTTGGATGAGCATTACCCTGGCCTTCGCGATTTAGTGAAGAGCAACGTTCATCCGTTCGAATGCATTCAAGAGCTCATTCGATACTTCCAATTAAAATTCGATGTGTATTTGGAATTCTTCGAAAATCAATTGCTGCAGCTCTCGCACAGAAACGGAATGGGATTTTCAGAAATGACCGATTGGTGGAACGACAACAAAGGGAAACTCTATATTCAAAGTGGGTCGCAACAAAATGCGGTTCGCATTCTAACGATTCACAAGAGTAAAGGGCTTCAATTCCCCGTTGTTATTTTCCCGAAATTCGATACCAAACATCCGAATCAAACACTTTGGGTAAACGCTCCGAATGTTCATCCTGGATACACCAAAGGACTCATAAACTTCACGCCAACCAAGTCTCCGAAGGCCGATGATCCCGAGGAAATTCAAACAGAAAACAACAAGATATTGCTCGACGACATGAACCTGCTTTACGTGGCGCTCACTCGTCCAGAAGACCGCTTGTACTTTCTAACAGAAAGCAAACCATCGTCTACGAACAGCGCCTTAAACACGTATCTCTACGAGTACTTCAACACCCATCACGCAGGCTTCAACAAATTTCACTTCGGAGAAAAAGTGAAACACGTGAAAGATGAAAAAGAAGAAGAGAAAAGCATTGCGATGCTCGATGGTACACGTCTGAATGCAGTGCAACCCGACTTCCGCATGCGCGAAACAAAACGCAAAGACTTGGAAGGAAAAGAAGCGCTAATCATGGGAAATCATTTACACGCGTGTCTTTCAACGTTGAATCATTTCGACACTTGGGAAAATTCACTTTCAAACTACCTCTTCGAACACACCGAACTTCAACTGAACGAAAAAGAACTTCTTTCGAATCAGGTGAAAGAGACGGTCATGCATCATTCCTTTCAACAAATATTTAAAACAGATGATGAAGTGTTAACCGAGCACGACATTCAAATAAATGTTCGTGAAGTAGCGAGACCCGATCGCATTCATTTGAATGCAGAATATGTGGAAGTATACGATTTCAAAACAGGTGCTGAAATGGACAAACATCTTCAGCAAGTGAGAAATTACATGGAAGCGCTACAACACGCAACAGATAAGCCTGTCCGAGGATATCTTGCTTATACTAAGACGGGAACTTTGAGGGAAGTTGCGCTCTAATTATTTAGCGCACAACGCCTCAATTTCTTCCACTTCCAACGGGAAGTTCGCAAACAAATCGCGGTTTCCGTTTTCAGTAATAACAATGTTGTTCTCTAAACGAATGCCTAAATTTTCCGCAGGAATATAAATTCCCGGCTCAACAGTGAAGACGTTTCCAACTTCAATAGGCTTGTTCCAATTTCCAACATCGTGAACATCTAATCCCAAGAAGTGAGACGTTCCGTGCATGAAATATTTCTTGTAGGCAGGCCAAGCTGGATTTTGATTCTTCACGTCTTCCTCTGAAATCAATTTCAGTTTTAGCAACTCGGTAGTCATCATCTCGCCAACTGCAGCGTGGTATTCAGACATGATAACGCCCGGCTTCAAATAGGCCGTAGCCTGCTTCATCACAGAAAGAACAGCATTATAAACCTCTTTCTGACGCTCAGTGAATTTTCCACTCACCGGTAAACAACGCGTCATATCGGCTGAATAATTCCCGTACTCCGCTCCCACATCCAGAAGTATAACATCTCCCTCTTTGCACGGTTTATCGTTTTCAATGTAATGCAAAACACATGCGCTCTCACCTGAAGCGATAATCGGTGTGTAACCGAAACCGCGTGATCCATTGCTTAAAAATTCATGCGCGAATTCCGCTTCAATCACATACTCCATAACACCCGGACGAATCATCTTCATCACGCGCAACAAACCGCTGTGGGTAATGTCTACAGCCTTTTGAATTTGAGCAATTTCTTCTTCATCTTTCACCGCGCGCAAAGTGTGCATAATGGGCGCAGAACGCTCAATCGAGTGATGTGGATATTTCTCACGGATCCATTTCGAAAGTCGCATTTCGCGGGTTTCTACTTCTATGGTCGCACGAGAATGTTCGTTACTATTCAAGTAAACACATGAGGCTTCACCAATAACTGTATGAAGTATTTTTTCGAATTCAGAAGTCCAATAAATGGTTGTAACACCTGTTCGTTCTTGCGCTTGCGCTTTATTCAATTTCGCTCCTTCCCACACTGCGATATGATCATTCGTTTCCCGAACAAAAAGCATTTCTCTGTGAGCAGGGTTGGTCGCGTCAGGAAAAAGAATGAGCATTGTCTCTTCTTGATCTACGCCCGTTAAATAAAAAATATCGCTGTGCTGCTTGAACGGTAGGGTTCCGTCGGCACTTGTTGGATAAATATCGTTGCTTGTAAAAATAGCCAACCCTTTCTCTTCCATGCGAGAAGCAAAGCGTTTGCGGTTATTCGAATAATGTGTTGACGAAAGAGCTGTGTAACGCATAAAAACTTGTTTATGCCACGAAGGTACAAAGCCTATTGAACGGCAGGAGTTGATTTTTCTTTTTTCTTATTGAATTCCCACTTGTAACTGGTAAGAATTACAAAGTCCATATCCCCATTCGTAAGGTCTCGCTGAACCAAATAGCCAACGGAAATAGCATTCGACTTGTCCAATTTATATTTCACTGAAACTTGGCTGCGCCAATTGGTGTTGCTCAAGGATACGGGAAGAAAGAATAACTCATGACTCATTTGAATTCCGAAATTCTTCCAACCGGAATATTCAAGACTCACCTTCTGCCGCCAAGTTGATTTCAAATCTAAATCGCTGCTCGCCACCTTGGCAATTTGGTAGCGTGTTGTTGAAGAAAGTTTAAATCGATTGAAAGGAAGGGACAATTGTGCGCCGAGCGACCATCTTGCTCTGTAGTTGTACCAGGACTCTTCTCGCCTTGCTCCAACACGGTATTCCACAGAGCTGAGTAAATATTTGCTCCATTTTTTTTCGGTACCGAAATCCGCGAAGTAACCGTAAAGTCTTGTTAAGTTCTCGTCGAAGCGCATTTCCGGATCTACATGAACCGACCAATCCTTTGCGATCTTCGGGTCTTTCCAAGGAGTTAAGTCCTTTATATCTCCTGAAAAGGAAAAGGTGTTCCATGTTCCTGCATCATTCATGTTTTGCGCAGAACAATACGAAACAAGAAAAGCGAAAATAAATAACGCGCTGTTACGGCGTATCATAAATAGTTAAATCGGAAACAACCGCCTGATCTTCATTGTCGGTTAGTTCTACTTCTTTCAATACAACCATTTTGGAAGGGTCTGCAGTCGGAGGATTTTGTCCAGTTGTATCCTTACTGTATGCATACACGGTATACTTCCCTTTTCTCAAATTTCGAAATTCAAATTCACCGTTGTAGTTGGTAACAATTTTATCATCGGGTGAAATATGATTCCCGTATACAATGTAAACATCAATATCGGCTGCAGGTACCGTATACAAAGCAGTTGCAGGATTGGTTAAAACCACGCGAAATTCCTTGGAAAAAGCACCTGAAATAGTTCCTGCGCCGCCTGTTCCCGGATCTTTCTTGCATGCCACAAACGCAAGCGCCAGGGCGAAAAAGAAAAGCGTTTTTTTCATTATCCTAAATTGTGATAAACAGCTAGAACATCTTCATCGGCCTCAATCTTTTCAATTAATTCCAAAATCTCATCGGTTTGCTCTTCTGTAATCTCAGCGTAGGTATT
This sequence comes from uncultured Flavobacteriales bacterium, assembly GCA_937897625.1. GTDB lineage: Bacteria > Bacteroidota > Bacteroidia > Flavobacteriales_D > Sanyastnellaceae > CAIZGX01. The sequence goes on along the minus strand of CALCNZ010000262.1, from coordinate 2,595 downwards.
CGGAATTCTCTCAAGTCCAGCTTTGGTTGGAACAATTCCGCGGTCTTCTAAAGCCTTCTGCATGTTTCCGAAATCTGAAAACGCGGTGTATACAACCATTTCGTTTTCTTCTTTCTCGGAACTGTCTAAACCGTGGTCAATCAATTCCAACTCTAATTCTTCCCAAGAAGGAATTTGATCCATAGCCAATCTAAAGACGCCTTTGCGTTCAAAAATAAACGACAACGAACCGCTGTTACCCATGAGTCCGCCAGATCTATTGAAATACAATCGAATATTTGCAACCGTTCTGGTTGGATTATCTGTTGCAGTCTCTACTAAAATTGGAATTCCATGAGGACCGTAACCTTCGTATACAACTTCTTCATAGTTGCTTGCATCTTTACTTGAGGCTCTTTTAATAGCCGCATCAACACGATCCTTCGGCATATTCACACCTTTGGCGTTTGCTATACATTGACGCAATCTAGGATTGTAAGAAGGGTCTGGACCACCCGCCTTTACAGCCATTGCAATTTCTTTTCCTATGCGCGTAAAGGCCTTGGCCATGCGATCATAGCGCGCGAACATCTTGTGCTTTCGCTTTTCAAACATTCTTCCCATAAGACAAATCTTTTTTCGGTCCTTTCAGACAAAACAAAAATACAAATTATGCTGCACCTAAAATACGCAAATGACTAATGTGTGCACGAACAGCAGAAAGCACATTCGGATATTCCTGATACTCCAAACCAAACTCTTCACAAGTATCTCTCACAATTCCGCTTATTGCAGGATAATGAATGTGACTGATTCTTGGAAAAAGATGGTGCTCAACTTGAAAATTCAATCCGCCGGTTAACCAAGAAACAATTTTATTTTTCGTTGCGAAATTCGCTGTGGTGTTGAGTTGGTGCACAGCCCATTCATCTTTCAGCGAGCGACCTTCAGTCTCTGGAAGGTGAAAAGACCTTCCTTCAACAATGTGAGCCAACTGAAACACAACAGCTATGATCCATCCGGTTACAAAAAGCATAACAGCGTAACCAATTAGCGCCTTCAACCAGCCCACCACCAATATGGGAACAAGCAAAAAGACAGCTAAATAAAATAATTTACTCGCCCAAAAAATAATATGCTCATTACGCGGAATTTTGCGAATAGGCATTTCACCAATTTTCTTGGTAAAGTACTTCGAGAAATCTTTCACGAAAACCCACAAGAAGTAGGTTGTTCCGTAAATAATTGCCCAATAAATAAACTGGTACTTGTGAAACCAATACCTCTTTTGTTGTTCGTTCACGCGCAAAAACGGTTGAACATCAATGTCGTCGTCTATCCCTTCAACATTGGTGTACACGTGGTGAATCTGATTGTGCTTTAATTTCCACAAGAATACATTTCCTCCAATCACATTCAACGAATAGCCCATCATATGATTGACCCAAGACTTAGAAGAAAAGCTGCCGTGCGCACTGTCGTGCATTAAGTTGAAGCCTATGGCAGCGAATACCATTCCTAAAACAGACCACAAAATTATTTGCGCCCCCCAAGATTGAAAAAGTAAAATCGATGAATAAACAACACCTATAGAAATTAAAAGCAAAGTGGCTTTGGTGTAAATTTTCCAATTGCCCGTTCTGCTGATTCCTTTTGTGATAAAATATTTTTCTACACGCTCGTTTAAAGTATCGAAAAACGGGTGTGCCTGATTGCCGAGTGAAAATGCCAATGTATGATCTCCTTATTATGGTTTAATCAAAGATAGGCTCTGAGAAGTGGCACAAACCCAAAATAAACCAATTATCCGCACTTGTTGAAAAAAGCAAAGCTAATACCCTGATTTACATTGTAAATTCGCGACTTAATTTTCAATGACGTGAATAAAAGAATTTCCTCAGCCCTTATTTCAGTGTTTGATAAAGACGGATTAGCTCCGATTGTTGAACAAATGCACCAATTAGGTATAACACTTTATAGCACTGGCGGAACCCAAACCTTCATTGAGCAGATGGGTATTCCTGTTACAGCGGTAGAAGACTTAACGGGCTATCCAAGTATTTTTGGTGGAAGAGTGAAAACACTTCATCCTGGTGTTTTGGGTGGAATTTTATACAGACGTGACGAAGCGCAAGATCTTGAAGAGGCCGCGAAATATAACATTCCAGCCATCGATTGTGTTATTGTTGATTTATATCCGTTCGAAAAAACAGTTGCGTCAGGGGCTTCGCATGAAGACATTATTGAAAAAATAGATATTGGAGGAATTGCGCTCATTCGCGGTGCTGCAAAAAATTTCAACGATGTCGTTATCGTTCCTTCAAAAAAAGAATACCATCACCTGCATGAGTTGTTGGTGAATCAAAAAGGAGAAACCACACTTGAGCAAAGACAATTTTTTGCAAAGCAAGCTTTCGAAGTTTCTTCTCATTACGACTCGGCCATTTATTCTTATTTTAAAGGAAATGAAGAAGGCTCTTTACGCATTGCTTCGCGCGATGCACACGTTTTGCGATACGGCGAGAATCCGCATCAAAAAGGAAGTTTTTACGGAGACCTCGACGCGTTGTTCACGAAGCTCAATGGCAAAGAACTTTCTTACAACAATTTATTAGA
>CALCNZ010000261.1 GCA_937897625.1 uncultured Flavobacteriales bacterium | reverse complement strand
TTATTCTCTTCTAGCAGTTTTGTTCCTTGCTCATACAGTTCAGTGAGGTATGATTTCTTCACCTTTTCATAATCGCCTTGGTAGAAGTCTGGAATTTGAAGTTCTACCCCAACACCTTTGATTTTAGCGACATAATCTTTTGCAGAGAGATAGGTGTAGACCGCTTCTTTTTTATTTCCGAAGCTGCTTTTTTGGTTGAAATCACTGAGCATTCCATTTAAAACGGCCTGCCCTGTTTTTTTCATGCCAATTTGAGCTTCTAAATTTGCGCGTTTTTTCCAGAGAGCGGTGTAATAACTTTCGGAAGCTTCTTTATTGAGTCCGGCTGCCTCCTGTTTTTGAGCAAGTTTTGTATAGTGCTTGCTATTCTGACAAGCTTGAGTGCCTAGAAGGAGTAAAGCAATAAAAAGGATTAAACCGTTTTTCATAATTATTTTGTTTCAATATACTGATTCAATTCTTCAGTGCTCGAGTCGAAGCTGAATCCTTGACTAACATTGTAGTAATTGTTTTTATCGAAGCAATAGTCGTATGCGTATTTCGCGAATTCCAATCGGCTTTCTTCGAAACCGAAAATTTTCATGACTTCAAGAATCTGATCTGTGGTCAAGCAATTTGATTTGGCAACTTGCTTAGCAGTGGAAAGACGTGTGTCGTCGAATCCTTTGCTCTCTATGGTTTGCTTGGCTTTGCTGAAACTTGCAGCGTCCATAGAACGTGAGCAATTCCCATTGCCTGAAATTGTTGTATTTGAAGCTTGATTTTGTGCTGGTTGACTAGGTCTAGTCGTGTGCGCAGGAACGGTTGAATTCGTGGTTGTAGTTGTTGTATGGGTAGTTGTCGTGGTGGTCGATCCTGAAGTTTGTACATCCATATTCGGAACATTCATGTTAATTCCCATGTTCATTCCGTCGACATTGATGTTCATACCAAGATTCCCGTTGCCTGAATTGCTTCCGTCATTTACGTTTACATTCATTCCCATATTCACACCGTCAACATTGATATTCATTCCAATGTTTCCGTTGCTATTCTGATTTGAATTGGTGCCGGTAACTGTTGTTGTAGTTGTGGTTTTAGAGTTGTTTGTAGCCTGAGTATCAGTTGGGGTGTCATCGACAACAGCAAAGTCTTTTACCGCATTGTTATTTTCGGCGGGTTTTGAATTTGCAGAGGAAATAACATTCTCAGTGTAATAGCGGAGAACATAGGCTCCTTTGTTATTCTTTTTTACTTGATAAGTTACTTCCATTCCGGGATGAAGGGCGAAGTTGTTGTTCGAGAAATCTGCCAGAGCAGCGTCTTGAAAATCCACACGCGCTTGGTAAAACTCTGAAGTCAGGTTTTGCAATTTCACATTGGATTGTGGGGTGCTGTTCATAGCTTCACCGTTCAAATAAAGAGTGAATTTTTCTCCTGCCTCTGAATAAATAACAGCATTCATTTGGCCGAAAATGTTGGAGATTGAGATTAAAGCTAGAGCAAGGAAGGTAATTTTTTTCTTCATACGGATTAACTGTTAAAAGTGTAAATTTAGTTATGATTGGAGCTGTATAAAAGTTTATGCCAAAAAATAAAGGAGCGGGAAACAGAAGCTAAGGGGATTGGTTAACTTTGTTTTCGATGGAAATGAAGAAAATTATACTATTCGGTGCTGGAAGAAGCGCACGCCATTTGGTTTCTTTTTTAGTTGAAGGAGCTTTGTCGGGCAGGTGGGAAGCTGTAATAGCCGATACTAATGTGGCTCATTGGGTTGATGAGTACGGTGAATTTGAACAGCTGAAATTTGTGTCGGGCGATGCAAGTGATGAGAAGTTTAGACACAAATTAATTGCTCATTCATCGTTGGTAATATCTATGCTGCCTGCGTTTATGCACGCAGAAGTGGTTCGCGATTGCATTAATTTTCATGTGCATGTTTTTACTCCAAGTTATGTAAGCCCGGAAGTAAATGCCATGAATGAACGAGCCATTCAAGAGGGTGTCTTGGTGTTGAATGAAATGGGTGTAGATCCTGGAATAGATCATATTTCAGCCATGGAAATAATTCACAGGTTGAAGAGTGAAGGTGCGGAAATTGAATCATTCGAGTCTTACACAGGTGGACTTGTAGCTCCAGCAAGTGACGACAACTTATGGGGTTATAAAATTTCTTGGAACCCGAGAAATATTATTCTCGCTGGAAATTCAGGTCACGCCATGTATAGAGAAAACAACAAGCTTCGAATGGTGCCCTATTATAAATTGTTCGATGAGGTAGAAACTGTTGTGGCTAGCGATGGGGTTCGTTACGACGCTTATGCCAACAGAAATTCTGTGCATTATTTGGAATTGTACGGATTAGAAGAAGTGCAGAAATTGGTGCGCGGTACTCTCAGGAAACAAGGCTATTGCAAAGGTTGGTCTTTTTTGGTGAAGAATGGTTTTACCAACGACGACACGAAAATCCCGGCCGGAGAATTTCGAACGTGGGCAGACCTTGCCTTGTCCTTGTTGGGTGTTAACTTCAATCTGAAAAATGAAAATATCGAAGTGGCAGCGATGCTTGAGGAGATCGGACTTTTCAGTAATGAACCATTGAAAAATGAAGAGCTCACTTGTGCGCAGCATCTTCAGCAGTTGCTCGAGAAAAAGTGGGTGTTGAAGCCGGGTGATCGTGATATGATTGTTATGGTTCACAAGTTCGGATATCGTCTGAATGAAAAGAAATTCATGCTTACCTCGTCTCTTGTTTTGGAAGGAGACGACGAGTTTAAGACGGCCATGTCTAAAACAGTGAGCATGCCTATAGCCTTCGCTGTTGAGCATTTGTTTAATGGCGATTTTACCTCGCGAGGCGTTCAAATTCCTGTTACACCGGAATTCTACAAGCCCTTATTGCATGACCTTCACAATTTCGGAATTTCATTCGTTGAAACTGTTGAGGAGTTATGAGAGTTTTCATTCTGATTCTATTGTTTCTTCCTTTTTCGACTTGGGCGCAGGAGTTTCGAAAATGTCCAATTTTCAATTCGGAAGAAAAGTGGGAGAATGAAGAGGCTTTTTTGACCAATGAAAAAGATGTTTTAAATCTTTTAGAATGGCTCATGAATACACCTCCATCTGAGCAATTAATAGAGCGAAGCGCTGCAGGAATTTTTGTAATGGAATGGGTAACCAAAAATCCTAATTTATCGATTCAAGTTGAAATAGGACCTTACAATGAATACCTCTTCAATGAAGACTTAATGTTGGGTTATTTGTTTGGAAATATTCATTATGCGTTGAAACACACCGAGAAATTTAAGCCCGAATTGCAGCGTTTAGCGGGGTTAAAATCGTTGTTGTTTATTGTTGAACATTCTGAATCCTATTCTCGAAATAAAATATTCAAGTCATTGCTTCGAGCGAATAGAAAAGGAACGTTGATCGAGTTTGATAAAGAGACTTGGATAAACTATAAGCCACAGGCACTGTTGCCAAAAGCGAAATTGAATTAGAATGAAAAAGTTCGAAGTACCGGAGCATTACAGATCCACCATTCTTGGAAGAATAAAGGAAATTAGGAAGGCCAATGATCCGAGAAAGAAGGATCACGCACCGTTCGTTTTTCAGGTTGGAAAAACTGAATTTGTTATTCCAAGGCATTTTGGATTTTGTTATGGTGTAGAGAATG
>CALCNZ010000260.1 GCA_937897625.1 uncultured Flavobacteriales bacterium | reverse complement strand
GTAACCTTAATCTATTTCTGGCTCGAGTCTACTGATCTTGCCAAAGACCGAGTGAAGAAAAGAGTTCAAGAAGGCGGACACTCCATTTCAAACGAAACAATTGAAAGAAGATACAAAGGTGGAATACGAAATCTCTTTCACCTTTACCTCAATAGGGTTGATTATTTACTCATCTTCGACAATTCCATATCCGATTCAGAGTTAATTGCAGAAAAAGAGCTGAATAATGATTTTACTATCCTTAACTTTGAAAAGTTCAATCAAATAAAATCAATGGCAAATGAGTGAAGCTGAACGCAAATCATTGAAAGAAACTATTAAGCGTGCAATGAAAATTTCTTCTCAAAAATTAAAAGAGAATAAAAAAGCGTTGGGTCTTAAAATTGTCATTAGCATTAACGGAAAAATTCAAGAAGTAGAACCGTGATTGGAACTATGTTGTTGGAACTGCGTTGTTAGAACTATGTTGTTGGAACTGCGTTGTTGGAACTATGTTGTTGGAACTATGTTGTTAGAACTACGTTGTTAGAACTGCGTTGTTCCTCCCGATAGCTATCGGGATGCATAATTAAAAACGTCAAAGACCCTCGTTGCTTGCAACCTTCGTCGAAGACCCTCGCGATGCTAATCGTCCTCGCGAAGCAATTTGCTTCGCAATGTGGTACTTTTGCAACAGACAAAATTAACATGCACGGAAAAGGAAAACGAATAGCAGTCATTGGCGGAGGAGCAGCAGGAATGTTCGGTGCGATACGTTTGGCGGAACTGTTGCCAGAGGCGGAAGTGATTGTTTTTGAAAAAAGCAAAAACCTGCTCAGCAAGGTGAAAGTGAGCGGTGGAGGTAGATGCAACGTGACGCACTCGTGCTTCGAGCCGAAAGAATTGGTGAAGTTCTATCCGCGTGGAGGAAAGGAATTGCTGTCGCCGTTCTTTTCGTTTCAACCTTCCAACATGATTTACTGGCTACTCGATCGCGGCGTGGAAACACATACCGAAGAAGACGGACGCATGTTTCCTTCCACCAATAAATCGCAAACCATTATCGATTGCTTCATGAATGAAGCGGAAAAGCTCGGTGTTCAAATTAAAACCGAATACGCTGCAGACCTCTCGTTCCTTCAAACGTACGACGCTGTTTTAATGACAGCCGGTTCGAGCGAACTCGTTTGGAAAGACCTCGAAAACCACGGTGTGCCTTGCGTTCCGCGTGTCCCTTCCCTATTCACCTTCCACATAAACGATAAATCGCTTCATGAACTTTCAGGAATCTCTGTGCCTCTTGCACAGCTTGAAATTCTCGATACCAAAATAAAAACGAGCGGTCCGCTCCTCATCACCCATTGGGGAATGAGTGGTCCTGCTGTGCTGAAAGCCTCTGCCTTCGGTGCACTTGCGCTCGCTGAAAAAAATTACGAGGCGAACATTCGCATCAACTGGATCAACCAATCGTTCAACGATACACTCGATGAATTGAAAGATCTTCGAGAGAGTCATCCGAAGAAAATGTGCGTCACCTTCAACCCGTTTCAACTTTCTTCACGCTTGTGGAACTGGCACTTGCAACGCGCCGACCTCTTCCTAAAAGACTGGGCCAACAGCAGCAACAAGGCCATTGAGGAATTGGCGAACTCGCTCACTCGAAGCGTTCTTCCCATGACAGGAAAAAGTACGTTCAAAGAAGAATTCGTGACAGCCGGAGGAGTGGATTTGAAGCACGTGAATTTTCAAACCATGGAACACAAACTCGTTCCGAATTTATATTTCGCTGGAGAAGTGTTGAACATTGATGCGGTAACGGGAGGATTTAATTTTCAAGCCGCATGGACCACCGCATGGATTGCCGCGCAGGGAATTGCAGATAAATTAGCCGAATGAGTCACGAAGAATACATGGAAATTGCGCTCGAGCTGTCGCAATACGGAATGGGACACGTTGCCCCAAACCCTATGGTTGGATGCGTGATTGTGCACAACGATAAAGTCATTTCAAAAGGATATCACACCGCCTACGGAGAAGCCCACGCTGAAGTGGAAGCCATTCGTTATGTGGAAGACAAAAGCATTTTGAAAGAGTGCACACTCTACGTAACGCTAGAGCCATGCGCACATTTCGGAAAGACTCCTCCTTGCGCAAACCTCATTACCGAGATGGGAATTCCTCGCGTGGTCATTGGAACACGCGACCCTTTCAGCGAAGTAAACGGACGAGGCATTGAACATTTGAAAGCACACGGCGTTGAAGTCATTGAAGGAATTCTGGAAGATGAATGTCGATTTGTGAATCGTCGTTTCTTCACCTTTCACGAAAAAAAGCGTCCGTATATAATTTTGAAATGGGCCCAAACCGCCGATGGATTCATGGACAAGATTCGTGAAGAAAACGAGCGAGGCTCCTTCCCTATTTCATCTTCTGAATCTAGACAGTTGGTGCATCAATGGCGCAGTTTGGAACAGGCTATTTTTGTTGGACCAACAACGGCATTGAACGACGATCCGGCATTGACGGTGCGTTTGGTTGAAGGCGAAAATCCCATTCGCATAGTGATCGATGAAAAAGGATGTCTTCCGGAAGAGCTTCAGTTGTTCAACAACGAAGCACGAACCATTGCCTTGGTAGGAAAAGATGTTACGCCAAGATATGCTTGCGAAATTCTTCCCCTTGAAAAATCGGGTGTTGAAGAATGGATGCGTGTCTTGCACGAAGCGAACATTCAAAGCATTTTGGTGGAAGGCGGCGCAGGTATACTGAATACTTTCATTGAAAGTGGAATGTGGGACGAAATGCGCGTATTCACTTCCAACAATAAAATAGAACGCGGCTTGAAGGCTCCGAAGCAAGAGGGAAAAGCCTATTCAGAAAAAAATATTGGAGAAGATCTACTCACGGTTACGGTAAACAAATGATGTATTTAATTTTAAGCGTTCTTACCAACGCCGCTATCTACTGGCTCTTCAAATACTTCGAGCGCATTGGCGCGAAAATCTTTGAGACTATTGTCTTCAACTACATCGTTGCGTTTTCTTGTGGAATTTTCTTCGTTCCGAATGTTTCAGAAGCCTTTCAAAGCGCCATGCAATTTCCAATTTGGAGTGTTGCTGGATTCATTATGGGAGGTCTCTTCATTTCGGTATTTTACTTCATGGCCATTACAGCCAAGAAGTCTGGAATAGCCATGGCCACCCTTAGTTCGAAGATGTCGTTGGTCTTGGCGGTTATTGCTTTGGCCTTTTTAGGGAAGGGAGAAATTACATTGTTGAAGGCGGTGGCATTGGTTATTGCCATGTTCGGATTGTATCTCTTCAGCGTAGACCGCAGGAGCAAGTTCAACAAGGACATGCTTTTATATCCGGTTATTCTCATGCTCGGCAGCACCAGTGTCGATTTCAGCATTGCGTATTTTCAGAGTTTCACCACCAATCAGAATGAGCTTTCGTTGTTCACCTGCATGCCTTTCATGGGAGCGGGAATGATTGGGATAAGCATTCTTGTTTACAAAATGGCCTTCAAGAAAGAGTCTTTCCCGTTGAAGGAAATGGGCACAGGAACCTTGCTTGGCTTGGTGAACTACGGATCTATTTTCTTTCTTGTTGAATTGTACCACCTGGGTTGGATGCCCGAGAGCACAATATTACCCGTGAACAATTTGTTAGTGTTGGTGATTGGATCTATTGGCGCGGTTTTTATTTTCAAGGAAAAATTGAACCGCAGAAAAATCCAAGGATTGGTGATCTGTTTGTTGTCATTAATACTCTTGTTATGAAATTAAAAATTGCTAAAACTCTTTCACTTCTTTTTGTTGTAGTTGGAAGTGGGCTGTTCTCGAACCTTTATGCACAGGCCTTTACACAGGCGCAGTTAGACTCAGCAAACACCGCCAAATCTATTACAGTTTTGTCTGTTGAAGAAAAGAATGTCATTAAGCTCATAAATCTCGCTCGTATGTATCCGAAGCAATTCGCGAAGAATTATGTCGCGAAATACGATGAAAAGAAAACAGGCTTCGCCTATGATGCCTCTTATACGAAAGACAAAAACTCGCTCATTTCAGAATTGAATGCCTTGAAGCCTATGAAGCCTTTGGTGTTCGACAGTGCTATGTATGAATTAGCGAAATGCTGGTCTTCTGAATCAGGCAAGTCTGGAGAAATTGGACACAATAGAAAGAATTGTAAATCGGGTTACAGCGGCGAATGTTGCAGCTACGGCTTCAAAGGAGCGCTGGATATTGTTATGCAATTGATGGTGGACAACAACATTCCCAATCATGGACATCGGAAGATTATCCTCACTCCTTATTATTCTAAAGTGGGAATTAAGAACGGATCTCACAAGACGTATACTTACCATTCGGTAATTGACTTCAAATAAAAAAGGCCGCAACTGCGGCCTTTTTCGTTGGCCTATCAAAAAATTATTTCGACATCTTCTCAGCTAATTTCAATGCTTCGTAAAGGTTTACAACCTTTCCCGATTTTGAAAGCTTTCCGAATTTAATCTTCTTTTCTTCATCACCTGGCATAACTACTTTGTGCTTCTTGTAAGAAATACCTGACTTAATAATGATGTCACGAACTTGCACTGCAGAAAGGTTCGGATAGTAAGAAAGAATAGCTGCAGCCACACCAGCCGTAACTGGAGAAGCCATACTTGTTCCGCTTAATGGTCCGAACCCGTTGTCTAAGATTGTTGCGTAGATATCTACACCTGGAGCGTAAATGTCAACGGTCTTGTCGCCGTAGTTAGAGAAATCAGCCGACAAGTGATCAATTGAATTGTCGCTTGCGCCAATTTCCAACCATGTTGAACAAGTCTTTCCGTTTAAATAACGTGGTGTTGGGAAATTGTCTTTCACATCAACATCTTTCGAATCGTTACCAGCTGCGTGAACCAACAATACTCCTTTCGATTCAGCATACATCACCGCTTCGTCTACTACATCTTTGTAAGGAGAGTGTGACTTACCGAAACTCATGTTAATCACACGAGCACCGTTGTCTGCTGCATAACGAATCGCATTCGCAACGTCCTTATCGCGCTCATCGCCATCTGGAACACAACGAATAATCATTAATTGAGCTGTCTTGCAAATACCATCCATTCCAGTTCCGTTGTTCGTAGCTCCTACGATACCTGCAACGTGTGTTCCGTGAAGTGCTTCAGGTCCATCGATGTGGTTGTTGCCGTAGTTACGCTCACGTGGATTGCTGTAATCGTCTCCCACCATGGTGCGTGGATTGAAATCTACGTTGTAAGAATACTCCAATTGCGTGTCGTAATATCCTGAATACTCTTCCAAGTTAATGCCGCGCATCATAATGTTCAACACCATTCCCTTTGCTGCTTTCGCTGCATCGTCGGTA
>CALCNZ010000259.1 GCA_937897625.1 uncultured Flavobacteriales bacterium | reverse complement strand
CCGCAACCCTTCGCTTAGATTCAAAAATTGCAACAAGAGACGAAGTTCTCCTCGAGACTTCAGCCAGTTCACTACGAAACACGTTTACTGGAGTTTCTGTTTCCAGAAAAATGAATCAACTCAGTTGGAACATTCGTTCCTTTTATGCGAGAAATGAAAATGAATTCTCGTACCGCGATACCTACCAATGGGGCGCACCTGTGGTGAATCAGGTGAACAACAACAACAAAACAAGTGGCGTTCAAGGAAATTTGGTTTATTCAGGAAGGAAGCGAACGCATTATTTTAACGCCATGAGTGTAAATCGTTTCGCTTTGCTGCCGGCCACTATGGGAGGCGTTGGAAACTTAAACGCCAATCAGCACGATGATTTATTTCAATCTTCTTTTTATTCTGAAGGAAAGAGAAAAGTGGCACGTTCCGTTTTTTATTTTCAGGCGAAACAAGGAGTTTCTCTAACGCTTTCAAATCAAGTGTACAACAGCAATGTGGCTTCAAGTAAAATTGAAACAAGCGTATTCAATGCGTTCTATAATGGATCTATTCAATGGCGAGGTGCGTTGCTGCAATTGAATCCAACGGCTAGTGCAACAGCACTGCAATACAGAGATTGGAGCAGTTCCGTTCAATGGAAAGGCGCTTCATTGTGGGCATCCTACATTCAGCAATTGACAAAAGGAAATGTGCGAATGGTTTCCTGGCTGAAGCCCGAATGGCGATCAGATCGCAAACCCATAGTTAGTGGGGAAGTAGGATTTGAACTTCCCTACAAAATGAAAAATGTGAGCTCTCAATTTTCTGTTTCAGGAAGTGTCAAATCACGCATGCCTTCAGCAAACGATTTGTATTGGATTCAAGGTGGAAACACAGATTTACTCTCGGAAAAGGCGAAATGGCTGCAATTGAAATGGGACAATGAGTTGACATTATTGAATGAGTGTGTTTTTCATCTTCAAGTCAATGCAAAGGTAGGTGCAGTCTCCAATTGGATACAATGGCAGCCGCTTCCAGAGAATATTTGGATAGCGAGTAATTTCAAATCTGTGGCAATGAAACAATTCGAAGGCGTTGCTTCTTGGAAAACGCAAGTTGCCAAGGGCTTCTTGAATGTCACAAGTAGAATCGAATTAACAAGCACTACTGCAAAGAATATAGGAATGCCTGGTGTGTTCGATATGATTTACACCCCAAGAGTGTGCATGAACCATATCGTTCAATACGTGCATGAGCGTTGGTCTTTTTCTCTAACGGATTCCTTCGTTTCGAAACGATATACCGATGAGGGTAACAATGACTTTTACGCACTTCCTAGTTTCAACACGATCAACGCTAGTTTGAATAAAGAGTGGTCCTTCAATAAAAATAAATTATCTCTTCAGTTCGAAGTTCAAAACATTACAAACGTGGAATACCAATGGATTCGAGGTTACGCGGTGCCAGGAAGGGTGTATTCATTCGGTGTTAAATTTTTCATTCATTAATAATAAGCAAACATGAAATACAAATTCTTATCAGCTCTAATTTTATCAATGGTGCTTGTGTCTTGCGACAAATGCAAGACAGATCAGCCCACAGCGAAAGATTATTCGCACGGAGCCTACATAGTCAACGAAGGTTCATTTGGTAATTTGAATGGAAGCATCACATGGATGCTCAATGGTCTGCTGGTTTCAAATCCTTTTGCCGAAGTAAATGGAACGCCCCTTGGCGACGTAATTTCCGATTTCGATTTAGTGAATGGGAAGTTCTATGTTGTTTCAAATTCAACAACGAAGGTTGTGGTAATCAACGCGACAACCTTCAAAGTGGAAGCGGAAATAACCGGATTCACTTATCCACGTTCGTTTGAATATGTGGGCAATGGAATAGCTGCAGTTACAGACGGTTCATCGGCGGGAAGTGTCATTTGGATTGATCTTTCAACAAACACGATAATTTCTTCTACTGCGGTTGGATTAGGGCCTGAAGGCATGTGTGTTTTAGGAGACCGCTTGTACATTTGTAACAGCGGAGGATGGGACATTGATCACACAATTTCGGTCATTGACGTTCCAACAAAATCGGTACTTACAACAGTGAATGTTTCAGACAGACCGGTAGAGGTTGTTTCAGATTCAAATGGATTCTTGTGGGTGTTATGCAGCGGGCAAACACAATACGACGCAAATTGGACACAAATTATTGGTCATACACCAGCAGCTCTAGTCAAATTAAATTCGATAGATAATTCCGTAGCAACATTTGATGTGGGTGTATTGGGAGACCACCCTTTACACATGGCGAAAGATGAAGTGAACCAAAAGATTTACATTTCGAATACATCGCTGTTGTCCTTCAACATGCTAACGGAAGTGTTCACAGATTTTTTAACTTCTGCTAGCAATGGGGTTTCTGTAAATCCCGCCACATTTGAAGTGTGGGTTTGTGGTGAAACGAATTACGCTTCTCCCTCAACAGTGAAGGTGTACAGTTCTGCTGGGGTATACGTGAAGGAACTCACAGCGGGAATTGCAGCTTGGAAAGTAGTCTTTGTTCCTTAAAAGATTTCGAAAAGAAGGAATAAAAAAGCCGCTTGAAAAAGCGGCTTTCATTTTATTATCGAAATTGAAATTAGTTCTGCTCAACGAATTTGCCGTTTTGCTTCACCAAGTGAATGTGTGCTGCAGAAGCTGTAAGGTTTACGTTGTTGTTCGACTGACAAACAACAACACCACCAGTAGTGGTACGAACGGAATACGTTATTCCAATCAATGCTCTGTTCGCATCAAATTGCGGAGTGTATTGAAAGTCTAATCCTTGCGCAATCATTTCAGAACGCAACTGAAACAATTGCTCGCGAGTAGTACTTGTTGAAAGGGTTAGGTTCACTTCATTGCTTGAAACAATGTTTTGCGCCATAACTGATGTGCCTATTGTTAGAGCTGCTGCAACCAAAAGAGAACGTAGAGTTTTCATAAGTTTAATTCTTTACACAATTATACAAATAGTTTTTATTGAATGGTGAGCAAAATGAAAAATAATCCGTCCGATTTATGAACTATTTTCGCCGCTCGAATTAATAAAACCTAAAAGTGAGCCAAAAATTTTCTGCATCCGAAATTAGACTGCAATTAATGTCTTCAGAAGAGTCCACTGCAATGTCGGCTATTGAGCAATTGAAGTCTAACGGAAAGTCAAGTGCAATTGCGCCTTTGTTGGAAGCGCTGGCCCTTTCTGAGCATGATTCAGTGAAGAAAGAAGCGCGCGAAATGCTTTCAGCTATGCGGGTGAAAAATGCAGAAGAAGAATTGGTGCAAGCACTTTTCGATTCGAAGAACAAAAACATTCAAATAGATATTCTTCAGTTTTTATGGAGCAACGGTTTTTCCGCAGCGGGACAATTGCACACGTTGGTGGAAGTGGCCGTGACTAACGGTCTTCAAGGTATGCTCGAACTAATTAGCATTTTAGAAGTAGAAGAAGGAGTGTATTCGGAAGAAGAACAATTGGGAGCTATGAGTTTCCTTCGAAGCACACCTCAGGAAAATTTCTCGCGTGAAGAAAAAATCCTTTTCAACGACATCCTTCGCGCAATAGATACGCTCGTCATAAACGAATAAACCTCGCGAAGCGTCATCACGCAGTGTCATCCGTGCAACGGTCATCACAACGTGTGGTGTTATCTCACTAACGTAATAGTTCCAGCTAATTCTTCGGCTTCTCCGTTGAATCCTTTAATTGTCGCTACGTAACTGTAAACCCCATTCGGACAGTACGTATTGTTGCTTCCGCGGTGATCTCCTACCCAAGCGTCTTCAATACTTGTAGAATAATAAACTTCATCGCCCCAACGGTCGAAAATACGAATCTCGAAGGTCATGACACTGCTTGCTTCAACCATAAACATATCGTTCAATCCGTCGTTGTTCGGAGTGAATGTATTCGGAATGAAAATCATTGGAGGGAATGTAACCGTATAACTATTGCTGGCTGTACAGCCAATTGAATTGGTTACATTGAAATAAACGGTTGTCTCACCAAATCCATCAAAGGTATAGGTGATATTCGCAGTGTTTAAAGTCTCCCCATTCGGAAATACCCATTCGTAATTACAATTAGAACAAGGAGGTGTGTCAATGAATGTGAAATCATACGTGTAACCCGTCGTGTTGTCAGCAGTGAACTGCGCGTCAACAGGAATAACATCTACAAATACATCTTCACTTATCGCTTGCCCGCACATATCAATGGCAGTAACGGTATAGGTTCCCGGTGAAGTTAAATTGCTGTAGGTGGCCGTGTTCCCATTGGTGTTGTTTGTCCATGTATACATAAATCCACCACCACCGCCATTCGCCTGTGCGAATAAAGTAGCACTTCCAGAAACACAAACTGCCGTGTCCAATGAAGCTGCAATGCTCAATGGCGGATTAGGTATCAAAATCATTAGCGTGTCTGAATCAGTTTGGTTGCAAGCATCCGTAATCGTCGCAATGACTTGCTCATCAACAGGGGTAACAATCGAATAGGTTGTTCCGTTTCCAACAATGGCATTGTCTACGATCCAATCGAAACTATTGCCTCCCGAGCCTCCCGAGATGGTTGGTGTGATTAGGTTATTGTCTAAACAACCCGCAGTAATGTCATTACCTAGGTCAATAAATACAGGTGGGTTGGTAATTGCAATTGGCACGATAGCATTGGCGCTAGAACCACATCCGTCTGTTACTGTTAGACCCACGGTAGTTGAAACACCCGGTGTTAGGGTGTAGTTTACACTTGTTGCCGTTGCGATTCCATTGTTGTTCCATGCGTATGACATGGTTCCACCGCCGCCTGTTACAGTCGGTTGAATAGTGAAAGGCGTAATGCAATTTCCTGCAAGCGATGCTGGAAGAGTCACAGATAGTGGAGGTGCAACTATGGTCACAACGGTATTCGCAGTTGTAAACTGTCCGCATCCATCACTTACATTCACTTCAATAATAGCCTGAGAAGTAACTCCAGTATTGTCATAAATATTATCAAACTCATCCCATTCGTAAACGTTGTTGGTGTACCAGCTGTAGGTATACAATCCGTCGCCACCTGTTACGTTTGCAGTAAGGGTGAAATAAGAAAGACAGGGTGCGTTAATGGTGTCTGGCATGTCAATTATTAGCGGAGGAATACTCAACGCCACTTGAATGGAATCAGTCGCTGTAAGTCCACATCCATCAGTTACCTCTACGTTCACAGTTCCAGGTCCATTCCACGATCCGTAGAAGAGAGAATTTCCCCATCCAAATAAATTAGCTCCATTTTCATCGGTCCAGTTGTAAGTGTAGTTTCCATCACCACCTGCGGTAGTAGCCGTTATGTTTACACTTTCGTTACAGCCGATGGTAATATCGCCATTGTCAATAGAAGTGACCAATTGCGGGAACACAAGAATGTTAACGGGGAAGTTGGTATTTCCTCCAGGCCAACCGCAAGTATCGGTAATTGTTAAATAATATGTAGTTGAGTTAAGCGGAGAAACATCTATGGTCGGAGTCGTTTCTGAAGTGCTCCAAGCGTAAACATAGTTTCCATAGCCACCGGTTATCGTCGGTTCAAGTGTGGCAGTCATTCCGAGACATAAGTCTTGAGAATACCCTGTAACCACAATTGGATCAGGAACATCTGCCACAAAGAAATCGAAGTTGCTAATGAGCCCAGAGCCGTTGCAGGCAGCCAAGTTCATAATGTCCATATGCACTGTTTCGGTCCCTTCAGTGAGTCCGTCTGAAAACGCATCAATGGTATAAGAAACAGAGGCTACTCCAGGAGGAAAAAAGATCGTGTCTGGCATCATTGTAAAATCAACACCGTTTACTGCGGTTCCAGTCCAGGTAATGATGCAAAGGTCTTGAACAGAAAGGTCACTAATAGCAGGACGGGTAAAAGACAAAGTCGCTTCACCACAATTCTCAAACAAAGTTTCCTGATTTGGGCCGCCCGCGTTTAACGTAAGATTAACGTCAACAACGGCATTACTCGAAAAAGATCCTTCTTCCAAAATCACAGCAGAACCCAAGGCTGTGTCACTTCCATCTGCAATGGCCAATTTAATGTGGTATGTTTCTCCACATTGAACCAAAGACCAAGCTTCCAAGGTTACAGTATAGCCATTCAAATAAATACCAACGTTGGGTTGGTTGTCTATGTAATAGGCGCTGTTCAATACGTTGTTAACAGAGCTAATCGTAATAGGAAGCGGCGGAGTAGAATTGGGAAGTTGAGCAATGTTTACAGCTCCTCCAGGAAATCCAGCCGGAGAGGCGTATGGGCCAGTAAGTCCAGGCCCTGAAAGCAAGAAGGCGAAAATGTCGTTGTAAGAAGAATTCACCCAAGATAAATATTCATCACTTCCGAAAATATAATTGAAACGCAATGTGTCTCCTGTTGGAACGAAATCGAATTCTAAAATAGCCACATCATTCACACTTCCAACCGAAAAAGTTTGTCCAATGAGTGGGGGAACAGAATTCGCAATTGAGAGCAAATCTGCGTCTCCCGAAACTTCACAGGCAAAATCTAAAAATGCAGTAGATGCCGGATCAACAATGGTCTCGACCGCTTCAGTGGAAAGCGCAATTCCACCGTCAATGGTTAAACCCACCGAATTACCTCCAGTGATATAGCCTATTTGCGCTGGGCAGCCCGTGAATGAAATGTTCGTTGCTGCAACGCCGCTTCCCAACAACACATCTTGAACGTATTGTTGAATAGTCATTGTTGTAAGTTGAAGTTGCGCGTTCATGCTGAATGCAGAAGCAAGCAATGAAAGAATTAGGAATAGCTTTTTGGTCATGGTAAGGTATTGACATCTACAAGACATCAAAGTTAAGCAATTGGTTGCCGCGTTATTGTTTTTTTAATGCCCCTATATTTGCGAAATGGCTCAAGATGTTCTCGGTTCTGCTATAGAATCCTATTTTCTTAATAACGACGACACGCCCATTCGAGTGTTTATTAATAGGAATGAAGAACCTGAAATGTATCCAAATGTGTTTTTTCGTTCATATAAGAAAATGTTGAAATACGAGAAAATTTCAATGAGTTTATGTCGTGGGAAAATTTTGGACATCGGTTGCGGAGCAGGTTGCCATGCGCTTTATCTCCAAGGAAAGGGAATGGAAGTTACCGCTGTAGAAATCTCGAGAAAAAGTTCTGAAGTAGCCGCTGCAAGAGGTGTGAGGCAAGTAATAAACGAAGATTGGAGAAACTTAAAATTGAAGAATTTCGATACTGTGCTCGTTCTTATGAACGGTATGGGACTCGCTGATTCGCCATCTGAATTGAAAGTGATGTTGCGAAAATTGAAAGGGTTCCTGAGTAAAAAGGGTTCGATAATTATAGACAGCACAGACGTTACTTATGCAAAGGCCGATTGGCCCATGCTCGATTCAGAGTATTTCGGAAAGGTTCAATTTGAATTGAAATACAAAGGGAAAACACAATGTTTTCCCTGGTTGTTTGTAGACTTTGAAACGGCTGTGAAAACCGCAAAGTCAGTGAAGTTGAATGTTGATGTGCTTGAAAGAGCCAGAAATGGACACTTTCTTTTGCGCTTAAGCAAAATGAGCTAGCTCTTCGCTTAATTTCTTTCTTGCATGAAATATTCTCGATTTTACAGTTCCCATCGGAATGCCCATTGAATCTGCGATTTCATCGTAATGGTATCCATCAATGAACAGTTGAAAAGGTGTTCTGAATTCATAAGGCAATTGTGTAATAGCCTTGTTAATGTCCTTTTCATTAATTCGAGATGAAACAGTATCCTCAGAGATCTTTCCATAGTTCAGATAGAACTGATTGTCTGTTCCGTCGTTTATAGTCTTCTGAAGCTTCTTTCTCTTGTAGTTGTTTATGAAAATGTTTCTCATGATAGTAAACAACCACCCTTTGAAATTCGTTCCGTCTTGAAAATTATCTTTGTAGCGAATCGCTTTTACAAGTGTATCCTGGAGAAGATCTTCCGCATCTTCGATATTTTTAGTGAAATTATAGGCAAAGCTCTTTAACGATCCAGAATGATTACCAATTAGGTAGTTGAATTCGAGTGTGCTCATTTTTATTTTGTTTAATTGTTGCGGTGCAAATATTAAACAGAATGTCTCTCTCTCCAAACTTTTGTTTAATTATTTTGCATAAAAAATTAAACAAAACCGCAAGGTGCTGGAAATTAGTTTTTTAAGCCGTCAAGCAACTCGTCTATGTTGCTGTAAAGTGTAATGTAAAGGGTATCCGGAGACTTAATTCCTTTCAGATTATAGCCAGTAAAATGGAAATGACAGTCCGTATCCATAAACATTCTGGTTAAACGCTTAAGATAGTCAGGAACCATAACTGTGGAAGGATGTGTGGTGAAAATTGAAACAAAATCCACATCGCCTAAGCGTTGAGCCACTTGTTTCAAATCTTCGGCAGGGACAGACTGGCTAAGAAGTATGCTTCTCAATCCACGCAATTTCAAAATATAATGAAGCATCAGTAGAGAAAGCTCGTGAATCTCTAGATCAGGAAGATAGAGAACTACAGGACGTTTATTTTGCTCCAGAGGAACTTTCACAGATTCAACATGAAACAATAATTTCTGACGAATAAGTGCACTAATGAAATGCTCTTGTGCCGGGCAAATAGAGTCAGACTGCCAAAGCAATCCAATTTGTTGAAGAAAAGGCATGATGATAACACGGAACGTTTTTTCTAAGCCATGCTCGGCGGTGTGCGGATCAATCACGTTAGAAAAAAGTTCTTCATCATAATTCAACATGGAAATTTTCAGCATATGCAAAAAATGCTCTTCCGTATTGTTGCTGTGAGCGTGTTTATTGATGATCTCGCGAATCTGGTCGTCTGAAAGTTTCGCAATGTTCGAGATTTTATGACCAAGACTATTGAGAAGACTAATATTCAAAAGCGATTTTAAATCCTTATCGTTATACTTACGAATGTTAGTATCGGTGCGGTCTGGAGAGAGAATTCCATAACGTTGCTCCCATATACGAATGGTATGAGCTTTAATTCCCGAAAAATTCTCCAGGTCCTTAATGGTGAACTCTTGAGGGCGCATAATTAGTGATTTAGGAAATGATAACATCGGCATAACCAAAAGGTTCATTTTAGCCTTAATTTTTACCTTTTTCTCT
>CALCNZ010000258.1 GCA_937897625.1 uncultured Flavobacteriales bacterium | reverse complement strand
AGCCATTGCAAATCCCGGATATGAATTCGCGTATTGGGACAACAGCACGCTAATCAATGATATTTTAGACTCGGTATGGCTTGGAAATATCTCATTAAGTGCAGCTTCATTTACAGCACATTTCCAATCGAATGTAAATGTGCTCGAAGAAGAGGAATCTGTGTTCAGAATATATCCGTCTCCTGCGCAAGATTATATTCAAGTCATTACTGAAGCGCAATTCAGAGGCCTCACGTATTCTATCTTCGACATTCAAGGAAAATTGGTTCACACAGGGAACCTGCAGAATCAAGGTTCAACACGAATAGACGTTTCTGAATTTAGCAAGGGCCTTTACGCCATTCAAATTTCAGACAGCCTGAAAGGAATTGTCGCGAAAAAAATATTTGTAAAAGAATAATCCTCACTTTTGCCCTTCAAAAAAAAACAAAGCATGTCAGTAAATAAAGAAGTTCGCAGAGTCACTACCCACACCCTTCAAGAAATGAAGAACAAGGGAGAAAAGATCGCAATGCTCACCGCATACGACTATTCCATGGCTCTCATTGTTGATCAGTCTGGAATAGATGTCATTCTTGTAGGCGACTCGGCTTCGAATGTTATGGCCGGACACGAGACTACTCTTCCAATTACACTGGATCAAATGATTTATCATGCCGCTAGCGTGGTTCGTGCTTGCAAAAGATCTTTAGTCGTAGTTGATATGCCTTTCGGTTCGTATCAAGGAAATTCGAAAGAAGCCTTGAATTCTGCAATTCGCATTATGAAAGAAACAGGAGGACACGCCATAAAGATGGAAGGCGGCGAAGAAATTGTTGAAAGTGTAAAACGAATTTTAACCGCAGGTATTCCTGTGATGGGACACTTGGGTTTAACCCCTCAAAGCATATACAAATTCGGAACCTACCAAGTTCGCGCGAAAGAAGAAGCTGAAGCTGAACGTCTCATTCACGACGCAAAACTTTTAGCTGAAAGTGGGTGCTTCGCCATTGTGCTGGAAAAAATTCCGGCGGCACTTGCTAAGCGCGTTGCTCAAGAAGTGCACGTTCCAATTATTGGCATTGGCGCTGGAGGCGATGTAGACGGACAAGTTCTTGTGTTGCACGATATGCTTGGCATAACTGAAGGATTTACCCCGCGCTTTTTAAGAAAGTATTTAAACATGGGCGAACAAATGAAAACGGCTCTTGAACAATATGTAAGTGATGTAAGAAGTTCCGATTTCCCGAACGACAAAGAGCAGTATTGATGAAGAAAAACGCGCCCAAAGTTTGGGATCGAGCGCCTAAAAAACCGCTTGAAGTAACCACCCTCGAGAATCTTCGAATTCTATACGAAGACAATCACATCATTGCTGTAAACAAACGAAATTCCGATATTGTCCAAGGCGACAAAACCGGCGATGTAGTCTTGAGCGATATCATCAAGCAATACTTAAAAACAACCTACAACAAGCCGGGAGAAGTTTTTTGTGGAACCGTTCATCGAATAGACAGACCCGTTAGCGGAGTTGTGGTCTACGCAAAAACAAGCAAAGCACTTTCGAGATTAACAGTTGATTTTAAAACACGCGATGTTTCAAAAACTTATTGGGCCGTGGTGCAAGATGCCCCACCCAAACTCGAAGGGCATGTGATTAATTATTTGTGGAAAGATGAAAAACAAAACAAATCTTTCTTCTTTAATGAACCAGGTAAAGACCGAAAAGAATCCGAATTGTCTTACAAAGTGATCGGTAAAGGCGATTATTACACATTTGTTGAAGTCTATCCGAAAACAGGAAGACACCATCAAATTCGTGCTACACTTTCCCAATTGGGTTGTCCAATTAAAGGTGACATTAAATATGGAAGCAAACGCACCAACGACAACGCAAGCATTCACCTTCACGCCAGAAAAATAGAATTCACACACCCTGTAAAAAAGACACCGGTGGTAATTTCAGCGCCACCCCCTGAAGATCCACTTTGGGACGCCTATTTGATTAAGGCCTTTGAATAACCTGTGCGTAAAATCACACATTGTCAAACATCAGTCACACTATATTTGTCCACTCAAAAAAACAGAACTATTTATGGAAGCGAACGAACACATCAAATGCCTCATCATCGGAAGCGGACCAGCAGGTTATACTGCAGCTATTTATGCAGCGCGCGCCGACATGAAACCAGTGATCTACCAAGGACAACAGCCTGGTGGACAATTGATGGACACTACCGAAGTTGATAATTTTCCCGGATATCCTTCAGGAGTTCGTGGCCCGGAATTGATGGCCGACATGGAAAATCAAGCCAAGCGATTTGGCACAGACATACGAAACGGTTGGGTAACCAAGGTAGATTTTTCAGGAAGCAAACACTATGTTGAAATAGACAACGGAAAACACATTATTTCTGCCGACGCAGTAATTATTGCAACAGGAGCTTCGGCTAAATGGTTGGGTCTAGACAATGAAATTCGTTTGCGCAATTTAGGCGGAGGAGTAAGTGCTTGCGCAGTATGCGATGGGTTCTTCTATCGCAATCAAGATGTTGCAATCGTTGGTGCGGGCGACACAGCTGCTGAGGAAGCTACCTACCTTGCCAAGCTTTGCAGAAAAGTTTATATGATCGTTAGAAGCGACAAAATGCGTGCATCTCGCGCCATGCAAAATCGTGTTCTCGAAACACCGAACATTGAGATTCTTTGGAATTCAACTACCGAAGATATTTTGGGAAAAGATGGCGTTGAAGGAGCAATTTTCAAAAACTCTGCAACCGGTGAAAGTCGCACTGTTGACATCACAGGATTCTTTGTTGCTATCGGACACAATCCGAACACGGGCGTATTCAAAGAATTCATAAACACCGATGAAACTGGCTATATCTTAAATACTCCAGGTTCTTCCAAAACCAATGTAGAAGGGGTCTTTGTGGCTGGAGATGCCGCTGACAAAAATTACCGTCAAGCCGTAACTGCAGCAGGAACAGGTTGTATGGCAGCCTTAGACGCAGAGCGCTATTTGGCTTCGAAGGGAATCCACTAAAAAATTTCATACCAACAAAAAAAGGTCGACAATGTCGACCTTTTCTTTTTCTAGTGGGGTGGCTTATGGGATTCGAACCCACGACCCTCAGAACCACAAACTGATGCTCTAACCAACTGAGCTAAAACCACCGTCTAAGAGGGCGCAAAGATAAACACATTCATTCTATTTGAACAAATAGACCCGAGTATTTTTTTGAATTTGTATCTTGCAACGGTGAAAAAACAATTTCATGTCCTCTTTCTTAGCAGCTGGTTTCCCAGCAAAACACACCCAACGCTTGGCAACTTCGTTCAACGCCATGCCGAAGCTGTTGCGCTATACTCAGACGTGACAGTATTGTATCTTTCCAAAAATAACTCAATAGAGAATTTTCATATGGAAGAATCCATTGAAAGTCTCGTGCGTATCGTTCGCGTTTACTACAATACGAACGGCTTCCTTTTTAGAAATAGAATTCGTGCATTGAAAAAAGGAATCGCGCACATCAATTTCAATCTAAATAAACCTGACATTGTTCAATTGTATGTTGTCTGGCCAGAGGGTTGGCAAGCGCTATTCATCAAGTACTCTTGGAAAATTCCTTTTGTCATTTCGGAACATTGGACAGGTTACCACACAGAAGAAAGAGGCCCCCTTCCCTTTCACATTCGCAAATACATGCGATTCATTGCGAATAGATCCAAATTGCTTTTACCAGTAACGAAGCAACTTCTTCAGGCCATGCGGAAACTTGGATTCAACAGGCCCGCGAGCATAATTCCGAATGTGGTAAATACCGAATATTTCAAGATTGAAAAGAAAAATTCAACGCACACTTACCTGCATCTTTCACACTTAGACAACAACCACAAAAACATTGAAGGCATTCTTCACACATGGAAAAAATTCTCCGATCAAGTAGAAGATGTTTTCCTTGAACTTGGCGGCGATGGTGATATTCAACATTGGAAAAAAAGAAGCTTGGAAATAGGAATACGCCCGAGTAGTATAGCCATTTTCGGAACGTTAAATCAAAAGGAAGTCGCCGAAAAAATGAACACGGCTCAAACTTTCGTGCTTTTCAGTAACTACGAAAATTTACCGCTGGTAATGATTGAAGCAATGGCAAGCGGAATGAATGTTATTGCCACAAACGTTGGAGGAATTTCAGAACACATGGGATTTTGTAAGTGGAACAAACTCATAGATTCAAAAAACGAAGAACAACTTTTGAATGCACTGAAAGAATCGCACAACGAAATTAATGCAGTTGACAGACCAGAAATTTCGAATTATGCTATTGAAAATTTTTCTTTTGAGTCGGTTGGAAAACAATTCAAGCAGGCATACGAACAAGTATTGAATAAATGAAGAGAGTAGAATTCCTTTCCATTGTAAATCGGGCGTTCGGACTGGTTTCAGCGCTGCTGTTAGTGCTTATGAATCTGCATTTTGTTCATGTGGAAGGGCAAGGAACCATCGCATTAATTAATTTCGGAATACTCATTCTCGCAACAGTAAGTCAGTTCATTGGAGGTGGCGCACTCATCTATCTTATCCCCCGCATTGGCGAACATAAAATTGCGCTTCCTTCGCTCATCTGGATTGCAATAAGTGCTGCAATCACTTGCACATTGCTTTTCATATTAACGGCACCTTTTATTGGATTCACTTTGTTGCTTGGCGTGCTTCAATCTGTTTTCGTATTGCAGCAAATGATATTGTTAGGAAAAGAAAAAATCGAATCCTATCAGATCCTACTTTTCACACAAGCCGCATCCTCCCTGCTTTTTGTAGGGTGCTTTTATATCGCAACCGATTGGGGAATTTTAGCCTTCATTTCGGGACAACTTATTTCCTTTTTCGTGACTGCGGCAGTTGGATTTTCATTAACTCATCACGTATGGAAAAACTTGCAATTCAATCTATCTAAAAGCGACTTGCAACTAACGGCAAAACTTGGCGGATACGCGCAGTTGGGAAATATTTTTCATTTAGGAAATCAACGTTCCTATTTATATTTTTTAGAGAACTTGGGAGCTGAAGGAAAAATTTTCACAGGTGTATTTTCTATACTTATGTATGTGGCAGAAGCACTTTGGTCGGTGGTAAAAAGTTTATCTTCCATACTCGCTTCGCGTGTTGCACAAACTTCAAATTTTATTGAGCATACTGCACTTACCAAGAGATATTTAATTATTGGTATTTCAACAACAACATTCGGAACCGTATGTTTTCTTTTGGTTCCGAACAGTTGGCTGCATGTTTACGTTGACTACGACATCTCGTTTTTGAAAGAAGGTTTTTTCTTTCTCATACCCGGCATAATTGCCAATGCCGCTACTGTTTCCTTTTCACATTTATTTTCAGGAAGAGGCCTTCACCAATACAATTTCTATTCAGCAATCACGGGCTTTGCCGTTGCTATTGGATGTTCATCAATTCTTATCCCAACTGATCACATTAACGGAGCGTGCATGTCGGCATCTGCAGCATTCACTGCTCAATGCTTGGTTCAGATTTTTTTATATTTCAAATTGAAGAAAAAAGAATCACTAGTCTAAGTTGAAGACATCGCGCATTCCCATTGGACGCGACGCAACAAATCCTTCACCGTATTTATATCCAGCCAATCTTCCAAAATCTAAGGCTCTTCCTTTAATGAAATCGAAAAACTCTTTGCCAGAAATTGGGGTGTTTGGTTCATCTGAATTGGGATCAAAAAACTGACTTGAGAACGCCTTTAGTGTCTCAATTTTTTGTTCCATATGCTCTGAAATATCAACTACAAAATCGGGCTTGTTATAGTAATCTTGATTGAAGTGATAAACCGCCTTCGGTCTCCACGCACCGTGATTTGTAATAATTTTTGGAAGTCCTGCATAAAAGCAGCAATCCGCCACAAGTTTGGCTGCTCGGGCATGATCCGGATGACGATCGCGAAGCGAGTTCGTAAAAACAATTTCAGGTTGATATTTTCGAATTGCGTCAATCACGCGCATTTTGTTTTCTGGTGTATCCGAAAAAAAACAATCGGCCAATTCCAAATTCTCCCTGAAATGAGTGCCCATAATTTCTGAAGCTTTTTGAGCCTCTATCATCCGTAAATCTGCGCTTCCTCGGGTTCCACGCTCACCTTGTGTAAGATCGACCAAGGCCACAATCTTCCCATCTTTTACCGATTTAATTATGGTCCCTGATGCGCTAATTTCAGCATCATCGGGATGCGCTGATACGACAAGTAAATCAACTTTGTTCATTTTGCAAATCTCCGAAAATTTAACCCAAATCGAGTTAACAAATTAATCCTTATTTTTGCAAGAGATGTTTAGGAGACTTGCAATCATATTTACCATCGCTCTTTCGAGCGTTTTCTCCTATGCGCAACCGTCGGGGTACCTCGAATCTGCTTTAGAGTTAATGGCAGATACTGCCTCTTGGTTGAATGCCAAAGAATTTATTCAAGTAAAAAACAGCGTGGTTTACCCCTCGCCGAATATCCCAACGATAGATTTAGATTTAAAGAGTGTTAACGATTCATTGGCGAAAATTCCAAGCTACGCCAACTACCAAAATTGGGACACCCAAAATATTTGGCATAAAAAACGAAATGTGGTTTTCCAGAACGACTCCTCTTTGTTTTTTCAGTTAGTGAAAGACTCGTGTGACTTCGCGTTTCCAACCGACTTAGGAAGACAAACCTCTCCTTTTGGTCCGCGTTGGGGAAGGTTGCATGCGGGTCTAGACCTCGACTTAGACACAGGGGATCCCGTGTACAGCATGTTTGAGGGGTTGGTTCGTATTTCACAATTCAGTGACACCTATGGAAACGTTGTTGTGGTGCGCCACCCAAACGGATTGGAAACCCTTTATGCGCATATGTCTGCTCGAATGGTGGTTCCCGGACAATATGTGCAGGCAGGAAATATGCTAGGTCTTGGCGGCAATACCGGAAGATCTTACGGGGCGCATCTTCACTTCGAAACGAGATATCTCGGAAACCCCTTTGACCCTGCGTACATGATTACACCAAATCAGAAAGCGCTTAAATCGCCCGTATTCGAACTCACCAAAAAGAAACTAAACGCCCCAACAAATACCCCCGTAACCCCTGCAGCAAACAACAGCGCCAGAAGTAACTCGGGTAGTAAATACCACACCGTTAAGCGCGGCGACACCCTTTCGTCCATTGCAGTGAAGAACAGAACTACAGTGTCGAAACTTTGTAAACTAAACAGGATAAAGCCTTCCACCAATTTAAAAATTGGTCAAAAACTAAAAGTCCGTTAAGCGCTTCCCTTATCTTTACTCAGAACTGTCTTTTCACCCTTTTTGCCGAGAACAAAAAATAAACTCGGATGTTTTATTATTATGAACAAACGAGTAGCCGTCATAGGTGCTGGATTCGCAGGATTATCTGCCGCATGCCGGTTAGCCCAATTGGGTTTTGAAACGCATGTCTTTGAAAAACATGGCACACCGGGAGGAAGATGCAGAGTCTTTGAGCAAGAGGGGTACGTTTTCGATATGGGACCAAGTTGGTATTGGATGCCAGAAGTCTTCGATAAGTTTTTTCTACAATACGGCGAAAACCGAAGCGACTATTATACGCTTGAACGATTAGACCCATCTTACCGAGTATACTTTTCAAACAAAATTCTCGACGTACCTGCTTCTGCAGATGCTCTTGGAGATCAGCTCGAATTAATTGAACCCGGCAGCAAAAAGAATTTGAAGAAATTTCTTTCGGAAGCGAAATACAAATACGAGACAGGCATGGGTGAATTCGTCTGGAAGCCGTCACTCTCTGCAAGCGAATTTCTAGACCTCAAACTTTTGAAGGCTGCCGTTCGGATTCATCTTTTCAATTCCATTTCTTCACACATTAGAAAATACTTCAAGCATCCTGAAATTATTCAGCTGCTCGAATTCCCTGTTCTTTTCCTCGGAGCGAAACCTGAAAAAACACCAGCCCTGTATAGTTTAATGAATTACGCAGACCTCGAATTGGGCACCTGGTACCCGAAAAAAGGAATGGGCGAAATTCCAAAAGCAATGGAAAAGGTGGCGAAAAAACTTGGCGTTACTTTTCACTACAACAACAACGTTACGCAGATTGAATCGCTGAATGGAAAAGCAAAGCGCGTCATTACTTCCTCTGGAAATTTTGAAATTGATGCTGTTATTGCCGGTGCCGATTATCATCATGTGGAAACAAAGATGCTCGCGCCAAAAGACCGAACCTATTCGAACGAGTATTGGGAAAATCGAACAATGTCTCCTTCATCTCTTTTGTTTTATTTGGGATTGAACACGCGTGTGAAAAATCTTTTACATCACAATTTATTTTTCGACGAACCCTTCGATAAGCATGCTGAAGAGATTTACGACCATCCGCAATGGCCTACTCAGCCGCTTTTCTATGCCTGTGTTCCTTCAAAAACAGACAGCACAGTAGCTCCGGAAAATTGCGAGAACATGTTCTTGCTTGTTCCTGTTGCACCCAATTTAACAAGCGACGAAACACTGCGAGAAAAATACCTTCAAAACATGTTAGACCGCCTTGAAAAACGAACCGGAGAATCGATTCGTGAGCACATTGTCTACAAAAGAAGTTTTGCTCACGAAGAATTTATTTCCGAATACAACAGTTTCAAAGGCAACGCTTATGGGCTTGCAAACACCTTGAAGCAAACTGCGATTTTAAAACCTTCCATGCGAAGTAAAAAACTAAGCAACCTCTTTTACGCGGGTCAACTTACCGTTCCAGGACCCGGAATGCCGCCTAGTATAATAAGCGGGCAATTGGCCGCTGAGACTATGAACAAACTTCTTTTTCAATCATAAAATCATGACAGGTAAACCACTCTTCGACCACGTTTCATTCGATTGCAGTAAGCTAACTACGCACGCGTACAGCACAAGTTTTAGCCTTGGCATTCGAACGCTCGGTAAAGACATTAGAAATCCCATTTACGCGATTTATGGTTTCGTGCGCTTCGCAGATGAAATTGTAGACACCTTTCATGATTATGAAAAGCATGAACTCATGGAACGCTTTCGCAGAGATACTGTCCTTGCCATTGAAGAACGTATTTCGTTGAACCCCATTTTGAATGCCTTTCAGCACACCTTTCACAAATACA
>CALCNZ010000257.1 GCA_937897625.1 uncultured Flavobacteriales bacterium | reverse complement strand
ACAGGATAATTCACACAAGATAAATTGTTGAATGTTGCGCTTGCTGCAATGTATTGAACAGGCAGGCAGGGCCCAATTTCAGTAAGAACGTTGTGTGTGAAAATATTTAGCGCTTCATCGAATGCAGCAATGCAAATTTCATTTCCAGTAAAGCCTTCCACATAAACACGTAAAATTGGAGTAGGCGTGTAGTGCACGGGAATCATACTTCCTAAGTGACCCAGCGCGCCAATCTTCACACCACTTACTTCTTTGTACACAACTGCGGACCAAGTTGTAATTGGAAGAAGCGATGTTACGTTTGAAATT
Organism: uncultured Flavobacteriales bacterium; assembly: GCA_937897625.1. Taxonomy (GTDB): domain Bacteria; phylum Bacteroidota; class Bacteroidia; order Flavobacteriales_D; family Sanyastnellaceae; genus CAIZGX01. The sequence goes on along the minus strand of CALCNZ010000257.1, from coordinate 2,601 downwards.
GTAGCACCTCCAATATCGAATTGAAGCGCGTTCACTTCTCCGTTTGGATTCAAAATAGTAATATCGAAATATCCTAGATCTGCATTTACGTTGGTAACACCGAGTGTCACAGTTTCAGAGGCATCTACAATTTCGGCATCCCAAGCGCAAGGCTGCATATTTCCTGGGGCTACACCTGCATCTGTTTGCGCGTGAATGCACTCTTCAAGATAGGCTGCGTCTGCAATGCTAATGTCTCCGTCGCTATTTAAATCGTTGCACAAAGAGGCACTTAAGTTTGAATACACTGCCGCGTTTCCATAGAGGTTCACATCGGCTTGCGTGTAACTTAAATCGCTATTTAGATCTCCTTTTTTCAATTCAGCTGGACAATTTCCAAGGCAGTCAGGTTGAGCATTTCCGAACAACTGGCCAACGCAATCCACTATTTGAGGACAAGAGCCCACAGGTAATTTCACAAAGTTGATGATGTTGTTCAAGGCATCTCTTTCAAACGAGATACACACTTGCGACCAGTTGTTGTCGTAGCGCAATTCGTAGTTACCTAATGCATCGGGGTCTTGGTCCCAATTGGTTCTAACGACTAAGTGATAAGTTCCAGCGGGCACATCTGTAATGTCTATCCATTGGCAGCTAAGTCCAGAACTATAAATATCGTAGCAACCTGCGGTAATACCCATGTTTCCGCATCCGTATTTCGCAACGCCCGTTACACAGCCTAAGTCCAATACACAGAATCCGTTTTTAAATCCAATTTGAGGCATCAAATTTCCGCTATCGTCGTACAACAAATATTCTGCATAACCCGCGTAGTGGTAGTGATTGTGACAACCGTCGAAAATAAATTGAGGGTTGTTGGCATTCGGAACACCAATGAAATAATCGAGGTTTCCTATGTTGTCAATGCGTGTCGAGAATCGAACAATTTGTCTCGTGCCTAATCCTTGCAAACAGCCTTCATTCACTAAGCATCCGTCTGTTCCTGTGAGCGTTGTTTGATAAAGTGAAGTGTACAATACGTTTCCTTCAACAGCTAAATCTGGACCTACATTGGAGCAGTTCGGATCTCCGTTGTAATAACAAACGGCGGGCTCTTCGGCCAGTGGACTGTAGTTGCAGGCGTTCAAATCCATGCACCCAACAATGGGTCCCATGTAATCGAATAAAACTTGGAAGGATCCCAATCCGCATGCTCCGCCAACATCTCCAACTCGAACGTAGTAAGTATGTCCACCTTGAAGATACGGTGTTATCTCGGCTTCAATTCCGCATAAATCATCGTTGTAGGTATAGGTTGCTTCGTTGGTGTTGTTGAACAAGGCCATGTTGCAGTAGTCGTACAACCAAATCTTTGTGTCACATCCGGCCAATCCGCAGGTTGAAATTTGATATTGTCCGTTCACAGACGGTGTGAACGAATACCATGTGTTAGGTGTTGGGACATTGTTCAAACCAAGGTTTGCGACAATGGCATTTGAGCAACTGGTTCCTTGCGGACAGTTTACCTGAATGGAAGCCAAGGCACCGAAAGAGCCTCCTGTTGACACAGAGTTTCCATCTAAATAAATGTTGTACCCACCGGTTCCATTCGTGCAACAAAGACCGTTCGATCCCGTGTCGTAGATTTCTACTCGATGACAATTGTTGCTAATGCAGAAGTTGGCATCGTTGCTTGTTCCTTGCTGAATCAATAGGTTGTCTTGATTGAAGACCTTCCAAGAAGTTTGTTGTGGAAGATTGTCTGGTGTAATATCAACGGTTAATTGATGTCCGTTGGTTACGATCACATTCAACGTTACGCTGTTGCTGTTCCCTTGCGGATCGAAGGTGGTAAGCGTAACAGGAAACATTCCAACTGCCGCGAATGTGGTGGTAGGATTTTCTAGTGTTGATGTGGCAGGAACGCACCCGGCAGGGAAGGTCCACTCAAATGCCGTTGCATTTCCAGTTGAAATATTGTTGAACTGAAAATTCATGCAATTTGTTCCTGAAGGATAATAATTGAAATTGGAAGTCAAGGGTGGGAAGGCACAGGTTCCGTCGTCAATGGTTGCGCAGGAGTTGTAGTTTGTTGCATTCGCGTTCGTACATCCAGAAACAGTGGTTGAAGTAATGTTGAAGTTGAACTCACCCATGGTGCTGTTGTATCCACCTACCTGGACATAATATGCTTGGCCTATTGTGAGGTAGTCGTCTTCGTTTGCTCCGGCAGTTCCATTTCCAATGGGACATCCGAATTTCACCAATGAAAAATTACCTGTGTTGTCATCGTCGTCGCAGGCAATGATAGATCCGTTGCAGGCATTGTAAACCGCAATCTGCGTGTCATTCAGTGCGGTGCCGGTTCCAGTGGTTGCACTGGTTTGAATGGTAATATTTCCTCCTTGATAAACAAAGTAATACCAGATATCGCGAATGGTTCCGGCGCATCCAGGTGTTGGACCTACAGCTACGTTGTTGTTATTCGTAATGATTGCTCCGCTGTTTGGAACAAATTCAACGGCTGTTGCGCAGGTTTCATTCGGCATGAAAATGTTACACAAGCCATCGTCTATTGTTGCACAAGCATTATAGTTTCCTGCGGTAGGATCTGTGCATCCT
>CALCNZ010000256.1 GCA_937897625.1 uncultured Flavobacteriales bacterium | reverse complement strand
CTCTTCCGATCTGCCCCAACTCCAGTATTTGTTTTAGGTGATGCACCTGCTGCGGTTGTTGTTGAGCCTTCTCCGGTTGTTGAAGAGAATCCAGTTTTTACTTTAGACACCACTCCTGTTGTTGAAGAAACTCCTGCAGCACCCGTTGCAGCAGTGGTTGAAGAAACACCCGTAGTTGCTGAAACTGCGCCAATGATTGAAACTCCTGTTGCAGAAGTAACAGAAGAACCATTCAAATTGGTTATTGCAGACGAAATTGAATTGGAAATTGAGAATTCTTTTGAATCGAATCTAACAGCTGAAGAGCCCGTTAAACAAGGAGCTTTATTCTCTTTCGAAGAATTCGAGAAAGCTGAAATGGCGAATGAGGAAATGGCTAAATTGGAACTTCAAGAACCTGAAATTCCTGAATTAAGCACATTCAAAATTCAAGAACACACTGCTGCTGAAACGCCCGTTATTCCTAGTTTCGAAAGCATTCGTCAAACTTCTGATCGCGAGATTCCAGAAACACAAATGACTTTCAAAACGGAAGTTGTTTCTGAAAATCGTCCTCCACGCACCGAGTTAATGGCACGTAACAAAGAGCGCGAAGCACGCATTCGTGAGTACACCATGCGCATGAAGTCTCCAAACGGGTTGAATGAATTGGAAAACGAGCCTGCATACATGAGAAGAAAAGTAACCTTGGATGAAGGAACACACTCGAGCGAAAACACAGTTTCTCGCACCATCTCTCGAGAGGTTACAGATGAAAACGGAAACACACGCATTGAATTGCGCACGAACAATCCGTTCTTACATGACAATGTAGACTGATATTAGCGAACAGTATTGCCCGATTCAACAGGGCGTTCAGGGGAGAGCAACGAAAGCTCTCCCTTGTTGTTTTCAGCCATTAAGATCATACCTGAAGACATTACACCTTTGATTTCTCGAGGCGCAAGATTCGCTAAGTACAACACTTGCTTTCCAACAACTTGTTCGGGCTCGTATGATTCTGCAATACCAGAAATTACCGTGCGCTCTTCCTTGCCAATGCGCAATTTCAATTGAAGTAATTTCTTAGTTTTAGGAACGCGCTGCGCTTCCAGGACTTCGGCAATGCGAAGATCCATATTTTGGAAATCTTCAAATGAAACATTCGACTTGATCGCTTCTATTTCAACTTCAGGTTGAACCTTCGAAGCTTCAAGCTTCGCAACTTGAACAGCAACTTCTTCATCTGTGATCTTCTGGAAGAGAATTGGCATATCGCCTATCGCGTGTCCAGCTGGAATCAATTGCGCAACATTCACTTCGTCCCATTTCAATCCTTCCCACTGCAATCCTGCTTTCAATTTCTTAGCAGTAAATGGAAGGAATGGCTCAAGTGCAACAGAAAGCGCGGCTACCAATTGAATGCACGCGTTCAGAATTCCTTCTGTTTTCTCAGGTTCGGTTTTTTGAAGTTTCCAAGGTTCGGTTTCAGTTAGCAACTTGTTTCCGATGCGCGCAAGCTGAATAGCTAGCGCCTGCGCCTCGCGGAAACGATAGGCTTCAATCTTTTCACCTATTAGATTGAATGCAGCCTGCGCCTCTTCAAACTGGGCAGATGCATCGAACGAAGGGTTCGAAACCTTTCCACCGTAATACTTGTGTGTTAACACGAAAACGCGATTCACAAAATTTCCAACGATATCTGCAAGCTCATTGTTCACGCGGTCTTTGAAATCGTTCCAAGTAAACTCACTGTCTTTTTGTTCCGGCATAATGGACGCCAAAACGTAACGCATTTCATCTTGGCGATTCGGGAAGTCTTCCAAATATTCATGCAACCACACCGCCCAATTTCGTGAAGTAGAAATTTTATCTCCTTCCAAATTCATGAACTCGTTGGCAGGTACATTCACCGGAAGGTTGAATCCACCGTGCGATTTCAATATGATTGGGAAAATAATGCAATGGAAAACGATGTTGTCTTTCCCAATGAAATGAACCAATTCGGTTTCATCGTTCTTCCAATAATCTTCCCAATTCTTTCCATTCTTTTCCGCCCAAACTTTTGTGTTGGTGATGTAACCAATAGGTGCATCGAGCCACACATAAAGCACCTTTCCTTCTTCACCAGGAACAGGAACGCCCCAATCTAAATCGCGAGTCATAGCACGTGCTTGAAGACCGCCATCGATCCAACTCAAACATTGTCCAACCACATGCGACTTCCACTTGGAAGCATCGTGGTGTTGCTCACCGTTTAGTTTTCCATTTTCAATAAAATCGCGCACCCATTCGCTGTGGTGTTGCATAGGCAAATACCAATGCGTGGTTTCTTTCAACACAGGCGTACTTCCACTTAACGTTGAAACCGGATTGATTAATTCCGTAGGGCTTAGCGTAGACCCGCATTTCTCGCATTGATCTCCGTATGCCTTTTCACTTGAGCATTTCGGACATGTTCCAGTGATGTATCTGTCGGCTAAAAATTGTTGTGCTTCAGCATCGAAGTATTGCTCTGAACGATGTGTTTCGAAAATACCTTTTTCCTTCAACTCGAGAAAAATCTGCTGACTCATTTCGATGTGTTCGGGCGAAGAAGTGCGGTAATATTCATCGAAAGAAATTCCGAAATCGCGAAACGCATCGCCCATTAGCTTGTGATAAAAATCTACAATTTCGCGAGGCGTTTTACCTTCTTTCTTCGCGCGAAGCGTAATAGCTGCGCCGTGTTCATCTGATCCACAAATGAAGGCCACATCCTTTTCCTTTCCTCTTAAATAGCGAACATAAATGTCTGCAGGCAAGTAAGCGCCTGCTATGTGTCCAATGTGAATAGGACCGTTCGCGTATGGAAGAGCTGAGGTGACAAGGTGTCTTTTTGGTGACTTCATCTTTTTTGTGGTGTTTTGCGCAGAAAACTGCGAATTTAGCGCATCAAAGATAAAGCGATGCAACCAGCTTTTTTACAACAAGGCGATACGATTGGAATAATTGCAACTGCGCGATTCATTACTAGTGATCAATGGCAATACGCCAAAGGTGTTATTGAATCGTGGGGATTGAAAATCAAATGTGCCGAAAACGTTTTCAAACCTCAGTTTCAGTTGGCTGGAAGTGTTGAAGATCGAACACAATCTTTTCTCTCTTTGTGGAACGACCCTGAGGTGAAAGCCTTGCTAGTGGCGCGCGGCGGATATGGAACGGTTCATACCATCGATGAAATTCTTCCGCACCTAAGTGCTTCGAAATGGATCTGCGGTTATTCAGATGTGACTGTTTTATTGAATGCTTGCACGAATGAAAACATTTCTTGCATTCACTCCACCATGCCTATTTCCTTTGAACACGCTACTGCGGAAGCATTAGAGAATCTAAGGTGTGCGCTATTCGGAGAATCTTTTTTATTCAATTGGAATGAAAAACAAATTCAAATTGGAAGATGCGAAGGTGAAATAGTTGGCGGAAATTTATCGGTCATTTATAGCCAACTGGGATCTTCCACCCAATTAAATACCGAAGGAAAAATTCTGTTTTTGGAAGATGTAGATGAAATGCTTTATCACGTAGATCGGATGATTACAGCCTTGAAGCGTGCAGGTATGTTTAAGAATATTCGAGGATTAATTCTTGGTGGATTCACACAAATGCGCGACAACACGGAAGAATTTGGTTTTTCAAGCAATAATCCATGGGGAAAATCCGTAGAGCAAATGATTCGTGAACTAGCTCTGTCTGCTGAAACACCAATTGCCATTGGATTTCCGGCGGGGCATTTAAACGACAACAGGGCATTTTATATGGGACGAAATTCAGAATTAATTGTGAATGAAAATTCTGCACAACTGACATGGAAATAACTACCTTTGCGTAGTTCGTGTAAAAAATACACTAACTAAGATGAGCGCTAAAAACATAACGTTTTCGAACGAAGAGTATTTGAATTTCGAGTTAATCGGAATTAACTCGAGAGAGAAAGATTTTCGTTTGGCGTGGTTTTTAAATCGCGAGATGAAATGGAGTTTGGAGCGAAAGAATCCATACAGGCTTGAGACGAAAGACCAAAACTCGGAACACGAGTTGTTCAAATTCGTTTCAGAAGAAAATCATTACACCATTCACCTGATCTCGAACCGTTCTCTTCAGGGGGTGCTTATTCCTGAATACGCGCAGTTAGAATATCTCTTGAAAGTAGAAGGCAGAGAAGACATAGAAGAATTAGTTAAACAAATTAGAAAAATAAACAATGTGCTTGCAGCATTTCATCTGACCCAAGAAAGTCTGAAACATGTGAGTCATTTGTTCTTCGATTGATTATGAAAAAAACGAAAATAGTAGCGACCATTGGTCCAGTTTCAGCAAACAAAGAAGTTCTGAAAGGAATGATTCAAGCAGGTTTGAATGTGGTACGTTTGAACTTTTCTCACGGTGCCCACGACGATCATTCGAGTGTGGTGAACTTTGTGAGAGAAATTGACAAAGAGCTTGGAACAAACACAGCTCTGCTTGCCGATTTGCAAGGGCCCAAGTTGCGTGTAGGAATAATGCAAGACAACGGTGTAATGTTGGAAGCTGGAAAGCAGATTATTATTACAACGGAGGAACAAATTGGCACTGCGACTCACATTTACACGAACTACAAAGAATTTCCATCGGATGTAAAACCTGGTGAGCGCGTATTGTTAGACGATGGCAAAATTGCGATACGCATACTTTCCACCGATGGTAAAAAAGAAGTGTTGTGTGAGATTATTCAGGGTGGAATTCTTTCATCGAAAAAAGGATTGAATTTACCTGAGACGAAAGTTTCTCTTCCTTCCTTATCTAAAAAAGACTTGAATGATTTAGAGTTTGCGCTTTCGATGAACATTGATTGGATTGGGCTCTCTTTTGTAAGAACTGCCGAAGATGTTCGTGTACTGAAAGGCATCATTGCAGAGAACGGCAAGCATGCGAAAGTGGTTGCGAAAATTGAAAAACCAGAAGCGCTTGAAGTGATTGACGACATTATTCGTGAGACCGATGCTGTTATGGTTGCACGTGGAGATCTTGGAGTGGAAATTCCAATTGAACAAGTGCCACTTGCGCAAAAAATGATTGTGAAGAAATGTGTTGAAGCGGCAAAGCCTGTTATTGTTGCAACACAAATGATGGAGAGCATGATTACGAGCATGACACCAACACGTGCAGAAGTTACAGACGTTGCGAATGCAGTATTGGACGGTGCTGATGCGGTAATGTTGAGTGGAGAAACCAGTGTTGGTGCTTATCCGATTGCAGCTATTACAATGATGCACAACATTATTAACGAAGCGGAAAAATTCCCTGGATTGTACTACCTTGAAGAAGCACCATACGAAATGGATGAAACACGTTTCATCACAGACAGTATATGTTTCAGTGCTTGTCGTGTTGCCAAGCGCACTGGAGCAACGAGCATTGCTACGATGTCTTTTTCAGGATACACGGGATATAAAATTTCAAGTTGGAGACCGAACGCACATGTGTTCGTATTCACAGGAAACAAGCGTATTCTAACACAGTTGAATTTGGTTTGGGGAGTAAAAGCATTTTACTACGATAAAATGGTTAGCACAGACCAAACCATTGCAGACATTCGCTATATCTTGAAGAAAAACGGATATGTGCAAGAAGGCGATTTCTTGGTGAACGTAGCCTCTATGCCTATTGCAGAGCAAGGCACAACCAACATGCTTAAGATTAGTCGAATATAGTTTTCGGATTGCCTTGCAGTCCGCCAGTATGAAACATTAAAACCGAACCATCGTTCGGTTTTTTGTTTTCAACCAAAAAAGCGTGCATGAGTTTCCCTGTGTAAATTACATCCAATGGTAGTTCATACGTTCGATTCATTTCTTGAATAAATTCAATTAACACAGCATTGAATTTTCCGTAACCGCCAAAAGTATCCTCGCTGAAAACTACCGCACGCTCCAACACTTCGTCGGCTGTTGCTTCATCATGAAAAAAATAAATGAGCTTATTTCGAATTTCGTTTCGCATGTAGTGCTCTCCTTTCAACGCGCTGTAAATCCAGACTTTCTGATGGGGTTTTGATTGCACCAAAAGTCCAGCAGCGGTGGTTCCTGTTCCGGCTGCAACGAGCCAATGATCGAATGTGAAGTCTTCTTCGCTCACCATTTGCATGGCGCCATTCATTCCCAAATAATTCGCTCCACCCTCAGGAATTAAAAAAGCAGACTCCCATTTTTCATGAACCCAAGCCTTCATCTCTTCGCTGTTTCGCTCTTCGTAATCGGCTCGTGAAATAAAGCAAAGCTCCATTCCGCATTCCTTGGCAAATAAAAGTGTTGGGCTGTATTCCTTCGGTTCTTCTCCTCGAATAATTCCAACACTTATCAATCCCAACTCCCTTGCAGCAGCTGCTGTTGCATATAAGTGATTGCTGTATGCTCCTCCGAAAGTGACCAACTGCTTAGCCCCTCTTCGATTCATTTCCTCTAGATTGAACATTAACTTAAACCACTTGTTCCCATTGACAGTTGCATGCATAGCGTCGAAACGCTTGACAACCACTTTCCTGTTTTCTTCGAAATTTAAGTTTTCGTAAACGGGAAGTTGAAAATTAATTATTTTGTTCAAGTCAGTAATTTGCATTTTTGCCATATGAGAGAGGAAGAGAATTCAAAAGTACAAGGTGATGACTACTACTTGAGTGAAGAGGGTTATTTTATTTTTACCGAAGAATATCATTTGAAGCGAGGATACTGCTGCTTGAGTGGATGTAAGCACTGCCCTTATGGTTATGATAAAAAAACAGGTAAAACGAAGAAATAACCTCGCATCTTTGTAAAAATCATTTGTATGCGTGCGTTAATTCTTTTCGGGCTACTTCTTCCACAATTGGTATTTTCTCAATTTCGCAAAGACAGCATTCACTTTTCTGGATACACTGAAATTTATTTCGCCCAAGATCAACACAACTGGAACAACCACGAGCGTCCAGATTTTTTATACAGCCACACTTCTACCAATCACTTCGCGCTGAACACGGCAGTAATCGATTTCAAGTACAGCTCTGCCCGTGTGAAGACCCAGCTTTCTTTGGTGGAGGGGACCTACGCCAATAAAGTCACTTCAGCTGAACCCATAGGCTTTGGCGCATTGTATGTTGGAAATATTTCCTACAAGCTCAGTGACAGGCGTGATTTCTATTTACAAGCTGGCGTTTTTCCTTCACACATTGGAATTGAGACAGCCATAGGTTTTTCAAATTTATCCTTGAGCAGAAGTCTCGCTGCAGAGAATTCCCCTTATTACGAAAGTGGCGTTGCCTTGCAATACACCTCCAAAAATGAAAAATGGTACGCCTCTGCTCTGCTTTTGAACGGGTGGCAAACCATGACTCTGATTTCCAGTCAGACATCGCCTGGTTTGGGAATGCAACTTCAATACAAGCCCAACGAAAACATCGTTTTAAATTACAGCAATTACATTGGAGATGTTCGTGTGGCTGATAGCACGCAAGCGCGCTTCTACCAAGACATATACGCAGATGTGCAAGTAAAAGAAAAGCTTCATATTCAGGCGCAACTGGATTATGCTGTTCAAAGTACTTTAGGGAATTCTTACAATAAAAACTGGTCTACCGGTTTCGTTGGATTGGCCTATAAGATTAATGAAAAATTAACTGCTGTTGGTAGAGGTGAATGGATGAATGATCCGAGTAGCCTGGTTGTTCTTAGCAACACCAATCAAATGTGGGGATATAGTTTCAACTTCAATTACAGATTGGATGAGCACTTGTTGTTCCGAGCGGAGTACCGCAATTTGAACTCCAAGGTGAATTCGTTCAACTTTCAGAACTTCAACGACAAAAGCATTAACGGATTAAATTTGTCGCTCGCTGCGCAATTCTAGAATTTCAAATTATGTCGACATTTCAAACTCAAATACAAGAAGGAATCCCAAGTTACTTGCCGGAAATTCCTTCCATGGATTCAAACATTAATCGTGCTCCGAAGCGAAAAGAAATTCTTTCGAATGAAGAGAAGGGTTTAGCCTTACGCAATGCCCTTCGCTATTTCCCAGCGGAATTACACGAAACATTAGCAAAAGAGTTTGCTGAAGAGTTAAAAGACTACGGACGCATTTATATGCATCGTTATCGTCCAACATACGAGATGTATGCACGTCCGATTTCTGAATATCCTGCAAAGTGTCAGCAAGCGGCTTCCATCATGCTCATGATTCAAAACAACTTGGATCCTCGCGTAGCGCAACATCCGTATGAATTAATTACCTATGGAGGAAACGGTGCGGTCTTTCAAAACTGGGCGCAGTATCGTTTAGTGATGAAGTACCTGAGTGAAATGACTGAAGAACAAACGTTGGTGATGTACAGTGGACATCCGATGGGTCTGTTCCCATCTAGTCCTTCTGCACCGCGCGTGGTTGTTACGAATGGAATGATGATTCCGAATTACAGCAAGCCGGACGATTGGGAAAAATTCAATGCATTGGGTGTAACGCAGTACGGACAAATGACTGCGGGATCCTACATGTACATTGGTCCGCAAGGAATTGTTCACGGAACAACCATTACAGTCATGAATGCGGCTCGTATGCTTCGCAACAAGCGCGGAGATAAAAATGTGTACGAGCGTGCTGCTGAAGGTTTGCTATTCGTTACTGCTGGACTTGGCGGTATGAGCGGCGCGCAGCCCAAGGCAGGAAATATTGCAGGTTGCGTTTCCATAACAGCAGAAGTGAATCCGAAAGCAGCTACGAAACGTTTCGAACAAGGTTGGGTAGATGAATTGATAGACAACATTGACGAATTGTGTGCACGCACACAAGAGGCATTGAAAGTTGGAAAAGCGCACAGCTTTGCCTTTATTGGAAACATTGTTGAAGTGTGGGAAGTCTTTGCTGAACGCGGCATTAACATTGACCTTGGAAGTGATCAAACCTCTCTTCACAACCCATGGGCGGGAGGATACTATCCTGTTGGATTATCATACGAAGAGAGTAACGCGCTCATGGCAGAGAACCCTTCACTCTTCAAAGAAAAAGTGGAGGAGTCATTGATTCGTCACGCTGCTGCTGTTCAAAAACACAGCGCCCAAGGCATGTATTTCTTCGATTATGGAAATGCATTTTTGTTGGAAGCTTCGCGTGCCGGTGCGAATGTGATGGCTGAAGTTCCAACGCTTGAACGCGAATTTAAATATCCGTCTTACGTTCAAGATATTTTAGGACCGTTGTGCTTCGACTACGGATTCGGGCCTTTCAGATGGGTGTGTGCAAGTGGAAAGTCGGAAGATTTAGATGCAACAGATGCCATTGCATTGGAGGTTATGTTGAAGTTGAAAGAAACTGCGCCCGTTGAAATTCAACAACAACTCGCAGACAACATTCAATGGATCCGTGAAGCGAAAAGCAACAAGTTAGTCGTAGGCTCACAAGCACGAATTCTTTATGCCGATGCGCAAGGACGCATGGAAATCGCTGCAGCATTCAACCTAGCTATCGCTGATGGAAAAATTGGTCCTGTTGTATTAGGAAGAGATCATCACGATGTAAGCGGAACGGATTCACCTTACCGTGAAACTAGCAATATTTATGACGGCTCTCGATTTACTGCAGATATGGCGGTGCAGAATTTTGTAGGCGACGCTTTCCGCGGAGCTACATGGGTGAGCTTGCACAACGGCGGCGGTGTTGGATGGGGAGAAGTGATTAACGGCGGATTCGGCATGTTGTTAGACGGAAGCGAAGCCTGCGACAAGAAGTTACGAAGCATGTTGCACTGGGACGTAAACAATGGTATCGCAAGAAGAAGTTGGGCGCGAAACAAAGAAGCAGTTTTCGCTATTGAACGCGCAATGGAACAAGAGCCATTATTGAAAGTTACCCTTCCGCAAGAAGTGAAAATTTCACTCGACTCCTTTATTCACTAAGCCACTCCTTTCACTACAGGAACAACCGGTTCAATGGTATCTTGGTATACCGGACCGACATATTCTTCGTCGTAGGAGAGGGCTAAATTCAACACATAAAAAACGTTGAAGAAGCACGCTAAGAATGCATCGGTGTATGTTCGCTTTCCAAAAGATTGCGCCAACTGAACCAACACCTTAAATCCAAAGAAAATATTCAGTATTGGTAAAGCGAAATACCAAGCGTGTTTGGCTGGTCTACCAATAATTTTCATGATAACAATCAGGTCCCAAACTGGAATGAAGGCGGCTGCCAAAGGTTGATTGGCTTTCGCAAATAGCTTCATTTTCGAGACGAATCCGATAAGGAAAATAAATCCTCCGATGAGAATAAGGTGCGGCTGCTTAGCCCACACCTCTTGAAGGGCAATAGTTAAGTTCATAATCTTTTTAGTTAGGTACTTGAAAGACGAGAATGGTTACTTTAAGTTGCTTTAACTTCCTGATTTTGAATACTGACTTTTATTAATTTTTACCTTTCTGGCTTGATTGTTTCGAAAGGGTTGTAAATTTGAGACATGAGGAAAGCAGTGTTATTTGTATTGATCATTCAACTTTCAAGCTTAAGCTTGTTTGCTGGCGGATTGCTTACAGAATTCTGTCGCATACCTTTGCTCATCGAGCACTTCGAGGAACATGAAAAATCTAACTACGAAATTTCTTTCCTTACTTTTCTAAACGAACATTATTCTCAGTCGGATTCGAGCGATAGTGAACATGGAAATTTACCGTTCAAGTCTCACATGCATACTTCAACTATTCTATTGGCATTGGATCTTCGAACAAAAGTTACAGAGCCGAAAGAATTCCTGAGTGTTCAATCTTTTATATTTCCATCTAGCATTGGAAATGTTGCGAATACTACAATAGCAGTGTTCCAGCCTCCGCAGTAAATTCTGCGTACTACGTAATTCTCGCGTTTTCATTTTTTTTCAACTTCTCTTGAAGAGGTACATTCATTATTCAAAATTTTATTATGCTTTCAAGAATTATTCAATTCTCGGTTGGAAACAAACTCATCATTGGTATACTCACCTTAGCCCTTATTGGTTGGGGAGTCTATGAAGTTACTGAACTTCCCATTGATGCTGTTCCAGATATTACAGATAACCAAGTTCAAATTATTACGGTTAGTCCAGCTTTGGGTGCAACCGATATTGAGCGTGTCATTACCATTCCCATTGAACAAGGAATAAGCAATATACCAGGACGTAAGGAACTTCGCTCATTTTCGCGCTTTGGACTATCGCTTATTACCATTGTTTTCAATGAAGAAACGGATGTGTATTGGGCGCGTCAACAAATAGCAGAGCGCCTTCAGCGAGTGCAAGGGAGCATTCCTCCTGGCATTGGGAAACCTGAAATGGCTCCTGTAACTACAGGGCTTGGAGAGATTTACCAATACACCGTTCGTCCTGCACCTGGCTACGAGAACAAGTATTCGCTCAGTGAATTGCGCACCATTCAAGACTGGTACATACGTAGACAGTTGCTTGGAACCCCTGGTGTAGCAGACGTTTCAAGCTTTGGAGGAAATTTGAAGCAATATGAAATTGCTGTTCAACCGCAATGGATTGCGGCTCGTGGAATTACGTTGGATAACATTGTGAAGGCCGTTGAAAAGAACAACAGCAACACGGGTGGATCTTACATTGAAAAAGGACCACAGGCACTCTTCATTCGAACAGAGGGGTTAACACAATCGGTGAACGATCTCGAATGGATCGTCGTGGGATATCAGAACGAAACTCCCATTTACTTGCGCGATGTTGCCACTGTAAAAGAAGGAAAAGCCAATCGTTTTGGTGCGATGTGCTACAACGATCAAGGCGAAACAGTCGGGGCTGTTGTTATGATGTTGAAAGGTGCGAATTCTTCCATTGTGATTGAAGATGTGAAGGCCCGCATGGAGCAAATTAAAAAAACACTTCCCGAAGGAATTGTTGTTGAACCGTTTTTAGACCGAACCAAAATGGTGAACAACGCCATTCACACCGTTGAGTCGAATCTTATTGAAGGTGCACTTATTGTCATCTTCGTATTGGTTCTATTCCTTGGACAGCTTCGCGCTGGATTGCTCGTCGCATCGGTTATTCCACTTGCCATGCTTTTTGCAGTGGGTATGATGAATTTATTTGGCGTAAGCGGAAACCTGATGAGCTTGGGCGCAATAGACTTCGGAATGATTGTCGACGGCACCGTAATAATTATTGAAGCTGTCATGCATCAAATTACCCATCATAAAAAATGGAAGGAAAGGTTGGCCTATTCACAAAATGAAATGAACGAAGAAGTGAAAAGCGCTTCCAGTCGAATTTTGAACTCTGCCGTATTCGGACAGTTGATTATTTTGATTGTTTATCTGCCCTTGTTAACGCTTTCGGGCATCGAAGGAAAGATGTTCAAGCCTATGGCGCAAACATTAATTTTCGCGATCATTGGTGCCTTCATTCTCTCATTGACCTACGTTCCAATGATGGCATCGTTGGTTCTTCCTAAGCAATTGAAGAGCACGAAGGTTAGTTTATCTGATCGTATGATGATTTTTATTGAACGAAATTATCAGCGCTCATTGGAGCGAATTTTCAAGAGATCTAAAATGGTTATTCTCCTTACTATATTCATATTCGTATGTGCTGTATTCACCTCAACATTGCTTGGTGGCGAATTCATTCCGAAATTGGAAGAGGGCGATTTCGCAGTTGAAACACGTGTACTCACCGGAAGTAATTTGAATACTACTATTGAAACTTCGCAAAAAGCAACGCACCTCCTGCTTCAGAAATTTCCTGAGATTGAAAAAATTGTGACCAAGATTGGAAGTGGCGAAATTCCTACCGATCCCATGCCAATGGAAGCTGGAGATATGATGATTATTTTGAAGCCAAAGAGCGAATGGACTTCAGCAAAAACCTTCGACGAACTAGCTGAAAAAATGGGAGAAGAAGGAAAGAAAATTCCTGGACTAACCCTCGGATTTCAATACCCTGTGCAAATGCGCTTCAACGAATTAATGACCGGCGCAAGGCAGGACGTGGTCTGCAAAATATACGGTGAAGATTTAGACACGCTTGCACACTATGCCGAAAAACTTTCGAAAATAGCGGAAGGAATTGAAGGTGTAAAAGACATCTATGTTGAATCCGTTACCGGAATGCCCCAGATGATTGTGAAGTTAAGACGCGACCAACTTGCTAAATACGGAATTACAGTGGAAGAAGCTAACGCTTGGATTGAAACATCCTTTGCAGGAAAAACAGCAGGATCTGTTTATGAAGGCGAAAAAAGATTCGACATCGTTATTCGTTCAGATGAAAATTTCAGGAATAAAACAGAAGACGTTTTGCAAATGATTGTGACGAATAGAAATAACGTAGCCATTCCACTTTCTGCAATTGCAACCATAGAAGAAACCAATTCTGTGAATCAAGTGCAGCGCGAAAACACACGCAGAAGAATCATCGTTGGATTCAATGTTCGCGGAAGAGATGTCCAATCTGTTGTTCAAGATTTGAAAAACAAAGAAGAGAAAGACATTCGTTTTCCAGATGGATACAGCATTAACTATGGTGGAACATTTGAAAATTTGAATGCTGCAAAAGCAAGACTTTCCATTGTTGTTCCAATTGCACTTTCCATGATATTTCTGCTATTGTACTTCGCATTGGGAAGTATTAAAGACAGCTTGTTGGTTTACACAGCCATTCCTCTTTCTGCCATAGGCGGAATATTCACCTTGTTCATTACAGGAACCAACTTCAGTATTTCCGCAGGTGTCGGATTCATTGCATTGTTCGGTGTTGCTGTCTTGGAAGGTATTCTAATGATTGCAGAATTCAAACGATTAGAGAATGAAGGCTGGACAGATTACAGAAGAATTGCAGCGCAGGGAACGAAAATTCGATTGCGCTCTGTGCTGATGACCGCGCTTGCACCTTCTCTTGGATTCATTCCTATGGCCGTCTCGCAAGGCGCAGGAGCAGAAGTGCAACGTCCGCTTGCGCTCGTAGTCATTGGAGGATTGATTTCAGCAACAATACTTACACTCTATGTCCTTCCGATTCTATATGTCTGGCAACGAAACAGAGCTTCACGCAAACGAATAGTCATTCCTGTGGCTATACTTGCGGCGCTGCTTTCCATTTCTTCGGCGCAAGCTCAAAATAAAGTGAGTGTTGAAGAATTAATTGCTTCAGCTGAAAAGAATAACCTCTCTATTCAAGCGGCTAAACTCAATTTTGAATCGGAAAGCAAGAAGGCCAGTGTATATCGAAATTGGTCTCCCCTTTCAGTGAGCAATGAATACGGTAACGTGAACAGCGCTGCAATGGATCATCGCATTTCCATTACCGAAGGTTTTCATTTACCTGGCTATTCTTCAGCAATGAATAATCAAAAGTTACTGAGTGCAAGAAAGGCCGAAGAGCAAATTTCAAAAACACGCAAAGAAGTGGTTCGCTCTATTAAACAAGCTTATTTTTCTTTGGCCATTCTTTCCAGAAAAATATCATTACTTGAAGATAACATTTCGCGAATTAAGGAAGTAGAAGTGCTCACAGCGAAACGCATTTCGCTGGGCGATGAGACAGCCTATGCGAAGCTAATTGTTGAACAACAGCGGGTTCAATTGGAACAACAAGTCATTCAATTTCAACTTGAAAAAAATCAGCAATTGTATTCACTTCAGCAGCTCGTTGGATGGAATGGCGAATTGAATTTCGATGATACCGCATACACCTTCAACTACAACGCCGTTAGAAATGAAGACTTCTCCAATTCAGAACTTCGCATGGCGAAACTTGAACAAGAATTTATTCAATCGAATGGTGCCATTCTTCAGCAACAGAAAAAACCTACGCTGGAATTTTCGTTCAACAACATGTCAATCATTGGCTATCAGAACATCACCGGAACCGACGCCTATTACGGACCTTCGAGTAGATTTACTTCTCTTGGCGCAGCGATTGTGCTTCCAACTGACCGAAAAAAACAAAACGCTTACATCGCTTCAAATCTTATGGATTTAGATGTTCAATTGTTGAATACAAAGTTGCTTGAACAACAATTTAGTGCGCGACTGAACACCTTGTTCGAACAACTTCAAAAGGTAAATGAGCAGTTGTTAAGTCTAAGTCAATGGAGCAAAGACTCGGAGCAAGCTCAGGCCATCTCGACTCAAATAACCAAACAATTTGAAACGGGTAATGTCAACTATATGGAATGGTCTTGGAATCTTCAAAATTTAATGCAGATGCAACTGAACTATTGGTCTGCCCTTCAACTTAAAAACAATACACTCATTGAAATCGAATTCATTAAAGAAAAATAAAATTATGAAACGAATACTTCCCCTACTTCTTCTATTCGCTGCATGCAGCAGCGCGCCCGAAGAGCAAAAGAAAGAAGCAGCTGTGCAAACGCAGGTTCAACTTTCGCCAGACCAACTTGCTCAATTAACAGTAACCACTGAGAGTCCTCAGCAACTGGCTATTAACAGAACCATTCAAGGAACAGCAAAAGTTGAAGTGAATGCCAACGAACGCATTCAAGTTACCTCTCCGTTCGGTGGATTTGTTGTTTCGAGTAACGTAATTCCCGGTCAACAAGTTAAAGTTGGACAGGTCTTAGGTGTTATTGAAAATCCCGATTACATTGTCCTTCAGCAAGATTATTTACTGGCTAAAAATGAATTCGATTTGCTTCAAAAAAACGCGAAAAGACAAGAAGAACTTGCAGCGTCTAAAGCAACCAGTGAAAGGAATTTTGAAGAAGTAAAATCGGCAGAACAATCGGCGCTCATACGAATGATGGGATTGAAAGAAAAATTGAATCTACTTGGAATTCGTGCAGATAAATTAACACCCAATACGATTTCATCGAAAGTTAATGTTGTTGCGAAAAATAACGGAATCGTTTCAGCGGTAAACGCTGCAGTTGGCAGTTACATTGCAGCAGATGCGGTTTGGATGAGCTATGTTGGAACGGAGAACCCCATTGCAAAAATTATCATCTTCGAAAAAGATCTGCCCTACTTAAGCGTTGGACAACCCGTTTTGCTCACCGATTTAATGAATGCCTCGACAACAATTTCTTCCACCATTCAGTACATTCAACCTACTGTGGATTTGAATGGTAAGATAGAAGTAATCTGCTCACTTACGGGGCAATCTGCCATTCCTGGTTCTGTGTGGAATGCAGAAATAACGACGCCCAATTCAATCGGTTGGATTGTTCCAAAAGAAGCAATTATTCAATTTGAAAAACAGAACTTTGTTTTTATTGATAAAGGAAACGGAGTATTTGAAATGACCGCAGTAAACCTAGGATATACCAACAATACACAAGCAGAATTGCTTTCGGCAGATGCCTTGAAAGAAGCGAAAATCGTGGTAAAAGGCGCCTACAATATTTTCATGCAACTAAAGAACAGCTCTGAAGAATAAGTATTAAATTCACAGTCCCATGAACGTAAAAACCATTCATTCATTCGACGAAATACAAAAAATTCTTACTGAAGAAGTAGGGCAGCATTCGGCTACATTTATTTTGTGCGATTCGAACACCAATGAACATTGCGTGAGATTTCTTCTAGAAACAATTCCAGCGCTCAATGAAGTGCCAATTATTGAAATTCCTGAAGGAGAAGAGAGTAAATCGCTCGAAATAGTTGCGCAACTTTATGAAGAGTTATTGCAATACAACGCAGACAGACAAGCTTTGCTTTTAAATGTCGGCGGTGGCGTTGTGACAGACATTGGCGGATTCGTGGCATCGACCTACAAACGCGGAATTGATTTTATTAATATTCCAACTACCGTGATGGCGCAAGTGGATGCGGCCATGGGTGGAAAGTGCGGTATAGATTTATTGGACGTTAAAAATGCTGTTGGACTTTTCAGTTGGCCAAAAAGCGTGCTGGTCTTCACTGGATTTTTGAATACGCTTCCTCAAAAAGAATTAAAATCTGGCTTCGCTGAAATGCTTAAGCACGCGCTTATTTATGATGCCGATTATTGGGAAGCATTAATGCATGTAGACTCAGACGAAGCCTCGCATATTGCAGTATTTGTAAAGCGATCGAATGAGATTAAATCTGAAATAACCAAACAAGACCCGAATGAACGTTCGGTTCGAAAAAAATTGAATTACGGTCATACAATTGGTCATGCCATTGAGTCTTTTTTCTTGGCTCAGTCTCAACCTATCACGCATGGAAATGCAGTAGTTTGGGGAATAATCCTGGAAAATAACATTGCCGTTAAAATGGGAATTCTTAACTCTTCACTTGCGCAAATCATTGAAAATCGATTACTCTCTATCTTCGAAAGGGTGCCTCAATTTTCTGAAGATGAGGTTCAACAGATAATGAAATTTATTTTAAATGACAAAAAGAATACACCCCAGGGAATTAACATTAGTTTAATTCACGAAATTGGAAAGTGTTCCTTCGACAATCTTGTACCCCTTGATATTATTAGAAAAGTAATCGAATCTTCATCAGAGGCTTAATAAGTACTTTCCAATTTGGACACACTTCGTTAATTCATTTTCTGTTTCTTAAACTTTGATTTAATATAAACTTTAAGGACCGTTATTCTGCGGTCCTTTTTAATACTCGTTATTTGTGTTCCAAACAAAAGGGTTTGGTAAGCATTCGTCAACATCGACAATTCTTCTTTATCCCGAACAATCGTTCGGTCGCCCTTTTAACCTTAAAATTTTCCATTTATGAAATATGAAAACCGCCGCGAGGTAGAACTATTGGTATTGTCAGATATTCACCTTGGCACCTATGGCTGTCATGCAGAAGAATTGGTTCGTTATCTAAAATCGGTTCGACCCAAAACACTTGTTTTGAATGGAGACATTATTGATATGTGGCAATTCTCTAAAAAATACTTTCCTGCATCGCACATGGGGGTATTGAAGGAAATACTTCGAATGCTCTCTCACGGTGCAATGGTTTATTATATCACGGGAAACCATGATGAAATGTTGAGAAAATTCGCTGGGCTAAATTTTGGAAATTTAACAATTGATAACAAACTCGTTCTTCAACTAGATGGTAAAAAAACATGGATCTTCCATGGCGATGTTTTCGATGTGAGCATGAAATACACCAAGTGGGCCGCTAAACTCGGAGGAAAGGGCTATGACATTCTAATTCTTGTTAATCGTTGGGTGAATAAAATTAGCGAGCAATTCGGACGAGGTAAAATATCACTTTCAAAAAAAATAAAAGAGAGTGTTAAGGCGGCCGTAAAATACATTGCGAATTTTGAAGATATTGCCATAAACCTCGCATTAGATAAAAATTTTGATTATGTCGTTTGTGGACATATTCACCAACCCACTATTCGTCAAGTGGAAAGAAACAACAAATCCATTACCTACCTCAACAGCGGAGACTGGGTTGAAAATCTTACTTCACTTGAATACAACAACAAGGAATGGTCATTGATTCACTTCGATCACAATAAAATTAATCTTTCGTTGGAGGAAGAGCGATTGGACTTCGAAGTTGAAGCTTCTTACAAGGAATTATTCGCTGCATTCAGCTTAGAACTTCAGCAATCATGAAAATTCTATACGGTGTACAAGGAACGGGAAATGGCCATTTGTCTCGGGCCATAGAACTTCTACCTGAATTTCAGAAATACGGAACTGTGGATATTCTTATCAGCGGTGAAAAGAATCTTTTACCACTTCCTTTTGAAGTAAAATACCGTTTTAAAGGTCTCACAATTGGAATGAATGACAAGGGAAAATTGAGTTTCTCAAGAACTTTTGCTCAAAATCATTTGCGGCCTTTCATACATGAAATCAGACAAATCAACATTGAAAAATACGACGTTGTAATAAGTGATTTCGAACCATTAACCGCCTGGTCCTCCCTTATGAAAAATAAGGAATGCGTGGGGATTGGAAACCAATTTTCAATGATGCATCCCAACGTACCTGTGCCTCCTGAAGATCGGAAATTTGCTCGGTTTATTACGGAAAATTTGGTACCTGTTACCGACAGCATTGGAATTCATTATGAAGCATATCATTCCCAAATTGAAACACCGATTATTTCAAGAGAAATAAAAAACATGAAGACTGATGACCAAGGATTTATTCTTGTTTATCTACCTGCTCATGATCCGAATTATATTGCGCTGGTTGCAAAATCACTTAGAAATCAACAATTCCAATGGCGAATCTTCACTCCTTTCGTGAAAAACGTTGTTCAGTTTTCGAGTCGAATTGTTTTTCAGCCATTGTCCCGAATTGAATTTCAAAAAAGCTTATCGAACTGCTCGGCTGTAATAAGTGCTGCAGGATTCGGACTTACGAGCGAGGCGCTGTATCTTGGAAAAAAGATCTGCGCTATTCCAATTAAAAAACACTTCGAACAAGAATGCAACGCAGCGGCACTCAAAAGACTTGGCGTATACATTCTGCCTTCACTCAATCTCAAATACGCTTCTGATCTCGACTTCTGGCTATCAAGCGTGCTGCCGGTGAAGCTTAACTACGAAGACAATTCAAAGTCAATAGTTGACAAAGCCCTTTGTCTTGCGCAAAAACTAGAATTCACAGCAGAGAAAGACCCTGTAAAAAAGAAATTCCTGTCGTTGATTGTGTAGATTTGCAACTTCATTCAACACACATGGAAATTCCAAGCAAATACTCTCCAAACGAGACGGAAGACCGCATTTACGCAATGTGGCTAGAGAAGAAGGTTTTTAAATCTACTCCGAACGACAAGCCTGCGTACACCATTGTTATTCCTCCGCCGAACGTCACGGGAGTGTTGCACATGGGACACATGCTGAACAACACCATTCAGGATTTGCTCATTCGTCGTGCGCGCATGCGCGGATTCAACGCATGTTGGGTGCCCGGTACAGACCACGCCTCTATTGCTACTGAAGCGAAGGTTGTTCAGAAACTTCGCAAAGAAGGAATCAAGAAATCTGATCTTTCGCGCGATGCATTCTTGGAGCATGCTTGGGAATGGACCCACAAGCACGGTGGAATTATTTTAGATCAATTGAAGAAGTTGGGTGCAAGCTGCGATTGGGATCGCACGCGCTTCACCATGGATCCGAAA
>CALCNZ010000255.1 GCA_937897625.1 uncultured Flavobacteriales bacterium | reverse complement strand
TGCTCGCAATTGCCCCAATGACGAGGCATTCGAAGGATTGTTCCAAGATTCTGCGCTTTCCTTTCCACACAACCACAACGCCAATTTACGCTTCTCTTTGTATCCGTTTTCCGTCTTGCGGTATTCCTTTCCAATTTCAAACAAACGAAGATCGGTAGCACGGTGTTTTTCATTCAACGAAATGCTTTCCATTCCACCAAACAACAACGAGCTGCGCATGTGCGAAAGATCTTTGCTTAGCGGATTCAACAACGAAACACTGTTCACACCCAACGCCGCATCGAACGCTTCAGCGTACTTGCTCTTCGTAAGCGACATGTTCATGATTTCGGTGTAGCCCTCTGCAACAAGTAAGTCGGCTAAACGGAAATGCAAGCTCTCTGATTTTCCTTTGGTGTTCAACGAAAGCGTCATGCGCGAAGGCAATTCAACTTTGTCGTATCCGTAGATGCGAAGCACCTCTTCCGCCACGTCGGCTGGACGCGTTACTTCCACACGATTGTAGGGCACACGCACCTTCCAACCACCTTCAACGGTTGAAACTTCGAACTGCAAATCGTTCAATATGGAAACAACAATTTCGCTTGGAATGTCAATTCCTAAAAGCGATTTCAAATAACTCTCTTTGACTTCAATTTCGGTTTTTGGAAGAGTAACCGGATAAACATCTTGTGCTTCCACCAATACGGCGTTCGGATTTTCTGCTTGAATTAATTCCCAAGCGCGTGCTAACGCATTTGGAATTCCGTCTACAGCCACGCCACGTTCAAAGCGGAAAGAAGAGTCTGAATGAATCTGGTGACGCTTCGCGCTCTTACGCACACGCACCGCATTGAAGCACGCGCTTTCAAAAACAACGAACGTATCTTCAGCGCTTACGCCCGCATTTTTTCCACCCATAACACCACCTAAACAAAGCACTTCGTTTTGGTTGGAAATAACCACGTCTTCAGCGGAAAGTTTTCGAGCAACACCGTCAAGCGTTTCTGTTGCTTCGTCTTGTGTTGCGTTGCGAACAGTTATCGTTTGGTTGGAAAAATCATTCGCCTTGAACACGTGCAACGGCTGTCCCAATTCGTGTTGAACGAAGTTGGTCACGTCTACGCATAAGTTCACGCTCTTCACGCCGATAACAGCTAAAGTTTCTTTGATGAAAGCAGGCGTCTCTTGGTTTTCAATTCCGCTCATCACCGCGAACGCATAGCGCGAACACTCGGTGTTTTCGTGAAGATCTAATTTCCAATTTTTCGGTTGGAAGGAAATAGCTGGAGCGGTTGTGCTTGAAAGCGCAACCTTATTTTCGTTTTCCAAATTCCACGCAGCAGCGAAGTCGCGCGCTACGCCTGCATGTGAAAGAGCGTCAGTTCTATTCGGAGTAATACCAATTTCAAGACATGCATCGCTTTCAATGTTGAGGGCAACTGCAGCTGGAGTTCCAACCACTGTTTCTTCGGGAAGAATAAGAATTCCGTCGTGCGAAGCGCCTAGTCCTAGTTCGTCTTCTGCGCAGATCATACCTATGGATTCTGCTCCGCGAATTTTACTTTTCTTAATGGTGAAAGACTCGCCAGATGAAGGATACAAGGTTGTTCCAACAGTAGCAACCAAAACTTTTTGTCCGGCTGCTACATTCGGTGCACCGCAAACAATCTGAACGGGTTCACCTTCACCCAAATTCACTTTGGTAATTGACAAACGATCTGCATCGGGATGTCTTTCGCATTCGAGTACATGTCCGACTACCACGCCTTTTAATCCGCCTGGAATTTTCTCTACGCTCTCAATGCCTTCCACTTCAAGACCGGTTCTGGTGAGGGTTGCAGCCACGAGTTCCGGAGCCGGAAGTGGTTGAACCAGTTGTGAAAGAAGTTTGTAAGAGATTTTCATATCGCGCGAATTAGACTGCAAAAATAAAGACAAACGCGAGGGGTAAGGCTTAGAAATTTGTTACTTTTGCCTCTCTTCAAAAACGGGATGTAGCTCAGTTGGTAGAGTACACGTCTGGGGGGCGTGTGGTCGCAGGTTCAAGTCCTGTCATCCCGACTAAAATTAAGCTTTCTTCGGAAAGCTTTTTGTTTTTAGGTTAAAATATTTTATTCAAAAAATTTCTCACAAATATTTCTTGTGAATACTTATTAAGATC